>JAPHSO010000175.1 GCA_026193675.1 Gammaproteobacteria bacterium
TAGCAGATTGCCCCCATACGAGCTGCTGTGGTCAGCGGACCATCCTGCCATTTGGTGCCATCGGCATCGAGCAGGAATCGACCGACCAGATCTGAGGCGGTCATATCCTCGTTACACGCGACGGTGATGAGCGGCTTACCCAGCTTATGAGCCATGTACTCCACAAAACGTGATTTACCACATCCGGTTGGTCCCTTCAGCATCATCGGCATGCGTGCGCTATATGCCGCCTCATAGAGCTCGATCTCATTTCCGACAGCCTCATAGTAAGGCTCGGATTTAACCATATACTCTTTTGGATCTACTGTTGTTTCGCTATTAGACATAACACACCTTCACTAACTTATTGGGGTTTCGTTGTAATTTTCGTCGTCGGTCTCAAGCTCGCCAGACCAACCGGCAGCCCTCGCCTTTTCAATCGCAGCGTTATGGATACGCTCGTGACGACCTCGTAACTCTTCAGGAAGATGGCTGACCAGACAGCCATACTTGTCCCACTCGGCATTAACCTTCTGTAACAAAGCGTCAATCCCGGCTAGGTTCCAACCCGCACAGGTCTCTGTTTCTGGAATAACACCAAACACCCAGGCATCACGAATGGTCTTGCCGATGCTTGTCATGCCACCGAGGACCTCTTTATCAATACCCACATATCTGTTTTCTGTATTACTCATGTAACAGCTCCTGAACTTTCATTCACTTGTTAAACCACTTTAAAAAGTCCCCTGTCCTATATAGAGCGGACAGGGGCTTTAAGTTCTCGCAGACCTATACAGTCTGGCCGCGATAGATAACCATCGATGCACCCGCACACTGTGCGAAATTATCCAGGCCCAACAGACGAACATGATTGTCTGGATGTGCCTTATGGCATGTTTCACACTCAGCCAGAATGGCATCTACGTCGGTCTCACCAAACATAGGCAGTTTCCACATGTACCAGAAAGATCCGGCAGCATTGGCTGGCTCTGTGTGCTCAATTGATGGGTTCCAACCCTTAGAGACGATAAACTCGATCTGTTTACGGATCTCATCAGCACTCATCTCAGGCAGGTAGGAGAATGTCTCAAACTTACGGCTGCTAGCGTCAGCCAGGCTTGAGCTATAGTCTTGCATATCACTCATTGTTAATTCCTCAATGTTAATTTTTAATTCGGTTCAGGATGCGAGGCAGAACTGTTCCGCCTCGCAAGCCTGTGAGCAGAGGCTGCTATTTATGAGCAACATCCAATTTATCAACCGTGTCGAATTCGAACTTAATCTCTTTCCAGGTCTCCATCGCCATCTTAAGCTCAGGGCTGCTTGCAGCTGCCTTGGTAAGAATGTCCTTACCCTCTTTCTCAAGCTCCTTGCCTTCGTTACGTGCCTGTACACAAGCCTCAACCGCAACACGGTTTGCAGCAGCACCAGCAGCGTTACCCCAAGGGTGTCCCAGCGTACCGCCACCAAACTGGAGTACAGAGTCATCACCAAAGATGTTAACCAGTGCAGGCATGTGCCATACATGGATACCTCCAGAGGCAACCGGAAGAACGCCAGGCATTGAGCCCCAGTCCTGGTCGAAGAAGATACCGCGCGAACGATCCTCTTTGATGTAAGAGTCACGCATCAGGTCGATCCAACCCAGAGTCGCATCGCGATCACCTTCCAGCTTACCGACAACGGTTCCTGAATGGAGGTGGTCACCACCTGACAGACGCAGAACCTTGGTCAATACACGGAAGTGGATACCGTGGTGTGGATTACGGTCGAGTACCGCATGCATCGCACGGTGGATGTGCAGCAGCATACCGTTGTCCTGACACCATTGGGCCAGTTGGGTGTTAGCCGACAGACCACCGGTCAGATAGTCGTGCATGATGATTGGCGCACCAATCTCCTTCGCGTACTCGGCGCGACGCATCATCTCGTCAGAGGTAGGTGCTGTAACATTCAGATAGTGACCTTTACGCTCACCGGTCTCAGCCTCAGCCTTATGAATCGCCTCCATAACGAAGTCGAAACGGTGCTTCCAGCGCATAAATGGCTGAGAGTTAACGTTCTCATCATCCTTGGTAAAGTCCAGA
>JAPHSO010000357.1 GCA_026193675.1 Gammaproteobacteria bacterium
AAAACCGGCGAAGGTGGCCCCCAGGGTGAAGGCCGATAGCTTGATGGTGGTCGGATTGAGACCCAGTGAACGACAGGCGATCTCATCTTCACGCAGCGCCTCCCAGGCGCGCCCCACCGGCATACGAATCAGTCTATTGATGACAAACAGGGCAATCAGCACCAGCAGAAGTGCCAGCAGGTAGAGGAATATCACCTTGTAGTTGCTGCTATATTCGAGCCCCATAAACTGATGGAACGGCACCCCACCTTCAGTGGCATGCCGAGAGAACTCCAGCCCAAACAGGGTCGGCTTGGCGATACTACCGATGCCATCAGGACCGCCTGTGAGGCTATCCCAGTTATTGAGCACCAGGCGGATGATCTCTCCAAAACCGAGTGTGACAATCGCCAGGTAGTCTCCACGCAGACGCAACACCGGAAAACCCAAAATAAATCCAAATAGTGCCGCCATCAGTCCTGAGATCGGCAAGGCCACCCAGAATGAGATCCCAAAGTATTGCGACAACAGGGCGTAACTGTAGGCGCCCACTGCGTAGAAGGCGACATAGCCGAGATCGAGCAGACCGGCGAAACCGACGACGATATTAAGACCCAGCCCCATCATGATGTAGATGAGAGCCAGAGTGGCGATATCGACTGTGCCACGTGAGGCAAAGAAGGGGCCAATCAATGCCACAAATAGTAGCAGCGACATAACCAGACGTCGGTTTTGAGTGATGCGCAGTGCCGGGGTTAAATTTGGGAGATGGCGGGTGAGCCTGATGGCCCCACTCAACTCATCTCGAAATAGCTGCACTCCAAAGACAACAGCCACGGCAATTAGCACCTTCCAACCATCCCACTCCAGACCGATAAAACCGGGTTCAGAGACAATTTGAGTACCAATAACCGGGATCGCCAACAGTGCAGTGAACAGACCCGCCATGGTGGCGTTGATCAATTTTCTGCGAAATTCATTCATCAAACTGCCCTACACCTTCTCGATGTCAGGCTTACCCAAAAGACCTGTGGGACGAACCAGAAGCACCAGCACCAGCAGTGCAAAAGCGACCACATCCTTATATTCGGTTGAGAGATAGGCTGAGGTGAAACTCTCGGTAACACCCAACAACAGCCCTCCCAGCATCGCGCCGGGAATAGAGCCAATGCCTCCTAATACCGCAGCAGTGAATGCTTTCAGGCCGGCGATAAAACCGATGTAAGCGTTTACTACACCGTAGTACATCCCCACCAATAGCCCAGCCACTGCCGCCAAAGCGGCCCCGATGACAAAGGTCATAGAAATGACCTTATCGGTATTGATACCGAGCAGATTGGCCATCTCTCGATCCTCTGCCACAGCCCGTGAGGCACGGCCCATGCGGGTCTTATGAATAAACAGTGTCAGCAATCCCATAAAGATAACCGTTACCACTGCAATGATGATCTGCATATAGGAGAGGTAGACCTGAAAGCCACCCCCCTCCCCAAATTGCCAGCCTCCGCTTATCAGCGGCTGCATCGCAATATCACGTGACCCCTGGGTGAGCTGAATATAATTTTGCAGAAAGATCGACATACCGATCGCCGAAATCAGTGGCACCAGACGGTTACCGCCTCGCAGTGGTCGATAGGCGATTCGCTCCACCGTCCAGCCATAGGCGCTGGTCACAATAATGGTCGCCAACAGAGTGATGAGCAGAATCAGTGGCAGCGTAGTCACCCCGATCAGACCCAACGCAGCAATGACGATTACCGAGATATAGGCGCCGATCATATAGATCTCACCATGGGCAAAGTTGATCATACCGATGATGCCGTAGACCATGGTGTAACCGATGGCGATCAGCGCGTAGATACTGCCCAGTGTGAGGCCGTTAATAAGCTGTTGAGTGAACTGAAGGAGGGCGTCAGACATATTAATTCAGTAATTGGTCTCTTCATTAGCCACAAAAAAACCCCGCTAACTATCGAGTTAACGGGGCTCTATTTTACAACGGAAGTGTTATTCCGCTACAGGTGTCTTGGTCGCATCGGCGTGCCAGTTGAAAATGACAAACTGAAACTCCTTCAGATCGCCATTTTCTTTATAGGCCACCTGACCAATTGGGGTGTCAAAGCTGGCACTCCGCATATGCTCGGCCAGCCTCTTAGGATCTTTGGATCCGGTCGCCTTGATCGAATCGGCAATAATCTGCACCGCCGCATAACCTGGCATCACAAATGGGCCCGAAGAATCCTGTCCCTTTGCCTCAAACGCCTTTACCAGATCGGCATTGGCAGCAACCTTGGAAAAGTCTGATGGCAGCGTAACCAGAAGTCCCTCTGAGGCCTCACCGGCAATGGTGCTGATATCTTTATTACCAACACCTTCAGGCCCCATGAAACGAGAGCTGAAACCCTGCTCACGCGACTGACGCAAAATCAGGCCCAACTCTGGGTGATAGCCGCCGTAATAGACAAAGTCGACATCGGCCGACTTCATCTTGGTGATGAGTGCTGAGAAATCTTTTTGATCCTTATTCACACCCTCAAACAGCACCACATTGATCCCCATCGATTCAACGGTCTTTTTCACCTCACCGGCGATACCCTGGCCATACTGCTGCTTATCGTGAATCACCGCCATATTTGCAGGTTTCACACTATTGGCAATGTAACGACCAGCCACAGGCCCCTGCTGACTATCCAGTCCAATCGTACGGAAAACCATCTTAAAGCCACGCTCGGTAATGGCTGGGCTGGTCGATGCGGGGGTGATCATCAAAATACCCTCATCCTCATAGATATCTGATGCAGGCTGGGTTGAACCGGAGCAGAGGTGCCCGACAACATATTTAATCCCCTGGTTGACCACTTTATTGGCCGCCGCCACCGCCTGCTTGGGTTCGCAGACATCATCGAGAACAACCGCCTCAAGTTTCTGCCCATTCACACCACCTGTAGCATTGATGCGCTCAACCGCCATCTTGGCGCCGGTCATCTGCATGTCACCATATTGAGCAACTGGACCGGTAGTGGGACCTACCAGTGCAATTTTGATACTATCGGTCTCCTGACTGCTACAGCTCATCAGGGTTGCGATTGCCATGCCGATAATCGCGGCCGAAACTCTTTTTGTTGTTTTCTGCATTTCAGATTCTCTCCAATCAAATATTCTCTGCTCAACCTCTATCTGAACAGAGGCCGGCAATTAACCCGTCGATTCTAACCGTACTCACTGGATCTACCAACCGCCAAAAATACCAGATGAAAAGCGTGGCCCATTCGTGTAAGTTAAATCCTACCTAGCAGCTGTCCCGGTTTGAGACTATATTTCAAAGACTCTCTATCGAGTCAATAAAGAAAATAATTAGCAACAGGAGGAGGGAATGAGCACACTTTTGCCAAGGTGGTCAGCATTGATCATCGCTTGGATCTTTCTAAATCCCCTGCTGCTTGCAGCAGAGGTTGCCGAACTTGAGGTTGCCCCCGGAATATTCGCCACTGCCAGTTACCAACAGGGTGAGCCGGAAAAACCTGCCATCATCATGTTGCATGGTTGGCTTCAGACCCGAGAATTTTCCACAATTGCCCGACTCTATGATGCCCTCTCCGATTCCGGCTACACCCTGTTAGCCCCCACCCTGTCACTCGGCATCAGCCGTCGTGCCAAAAGCCTCCCTTGTGAATCGATACACACCAACTCTCTCGATGACGATATCTACGAACTTGAGCAGTGGACCAACTGGCTCTCAAGCAGGGGCCATAAACAGCTCATTCTCCTCGGCCATAGTATGGGGGCCACCGAAGTGCTCGCCTTCCTGGATCAGTACCGAGGGGATAGAGTCATACAGTCGATCTTGATTAGCATTGGCCCTATAGGACCCGGCTGGCCCGACAACAACGCCAACTTTAATGACTGGCTGCGGGCTGAAAAGAGCTTCACCACTGGAGATAAGGGGCTTTCAGAATATGGTCTGGCCTATTGTAAAAAATATGTGACGACCGCTGAAAACCTGCTCTCATTCTATCGCTGGGACTATGAAAGGGTTCTTTCCGCCTTCGCAAAGTTGAAGATACCCACCCAGATTATTGTTGGCAGTGAGGACAAGTTGCTCAATATTAAGCTCATTCAGCAGCTCGCCTCTGAAGGAATTGCTGTTGATACACTTGAGGGGGCAGGACACTTTTTTGATAAGGAGTTTGAATTTGAGCTAAGCGATGCAGTCGAATCATACCTAACCGGAAACCGGTTGCCGGCGAATTAAACTGCCATCATGATTAAATCCCCGTCCATTAAACAATATGTAGCGGTGCTCATTACCGGCACTCTGTTTCTGTTTATGGGCTACGGCAGTTACACCGAATATAAGGTGCGACAACTTGAGCAAAACATCAGTAACAATTCAAAGATGGTTGCCCTTGAAGAGCTCAAATATATTATCGAGTCTGCCTATTCTGAGATAGAGCACCACACTCAGCAGATTGCTGATTGGGAGGAGGTTTCACAGCAACTGAGCAATCCCACATTCTACGCTTACTGGCACAATCACCGCTCGATGTCTGCCGGTTACACCCCTGACTATATGAACGATCTGTCAATCTACGACAGGGAGGGCCAATCGCTGGGCTTCATCGATAACAGTCTGTTACCTGCCACCATATCTACAGAGAAAAGCCCTGCATATTTTCAAATGCAGCAAGGGGCTCTTAATCTTATTGTGACCCTGCCGGTCATCGAATCAAATGGCAGCAAACGTCTACTGGGATATGTTGCAACCCGGAGTGATTTTCTCGATAAGATTTCAGTAGAAAACAGCTTCCAGCATATCGACAGTATCAGCTTTCAAAACAAGACGAGAAGTGATGCACCTTACCCTCTGGGTGAACTGCTCAACAACCTCGAGTTTGAACTCAATCCCGATCCCAATATGGCCCTTGTCCTCGACGAAATGAAGAGTGCCATCTTCAATCTAGGGTTAGTACTACTGCTGGTGACCATTATGCTCTATCCGATGGTCGCTTACCTCATTGCCAGACCACTGAGGCAGTTGAACCGGCATATCGATCATCTGCGTGAGAGCCCTGAATCCCTAACTCTGGCCTCATATGGTTCCCGCATGCCGATAGCTGAACTTGAGAAGGTTCGTCTGTCACTTAACGAATATCACACTCAACTCTATGATGCCCACGGCATCCTTGATGAGAAGAATCAAAAGCTTGAGACGATGGCCTATCACGATGCCCTGACCGGCGCATTGAATCGGCGCGCATTTGATGAGCAGTGGCGCAATATAGCCTCAATTGGTGGCAATCGCTCATTGGGAATCTGTCTGGCAATATTTGATCTCAACCACTTTAAACCGATTAACGACACCTACGGCCATGAGGTGGGAGATCAGGTTCTTAAGATTGTGGCTCAGCTTTTGACCGGCTCTCTTCGCACCGGAGAGAGCCTCTATCGCCTCGGTGGCGATGAGTTTGCCGCCATTTTCTTCAACTCAGACAGAGAGGTGGCTGAGACCATTGCCTCCCGCTGTAACGAGTCGATCATCAGCTACCCATTTATTGAACTTGGTGTTCAAGAGCCGATACGCATTAGCATCGGTCTTGCTCATGCCGATGGTGACGAGCCAGAGCTCCTCAAGGTGCTTCAGTGGCGCGCCGATATGGCGATGTATTCGGCTAAACAGCCAGGTCGATCACATATCGCCTTCTTTACCGAAGAGATGGAGTCCAACTCCTCAAAACTGCTCTCTAACTGGGTTAATAATGCGGTCTATGAATCGATAAAGAGCGGTGACGGACTAGAGATGCACTATCAACCGATTATCGATTTTGAAAGCAACAATGTCAGTTATTACGAGGCGCTGATCCGCATCAGGCGCGACAATGAGATGATCACCCCCAATCACATCTTCAAGTTGGTTGAGACCCATCGACTTGAGGTGGATATGGATCGCGCCATCCTCAAACAGATTCTTCACGACCTCAATAGCGGCGTAATCCCTGAGGGGAGTGGTATCTCAATCAACATCTCAGGCCCCTCGATCATCAAGCCAGAAATTATTGAGTGGCTTGCACCATTTATTCCATTTATTGGTCGCTATAAGCTGGTTATTGAGGTGACTGAGACCTCTCTGATCACTCAAATCGAAGTGGCTTCAAGACATCTCAACAAACTGCGAGAGGCCAAATTCCTGGTCGCTCTGGACGATTTTGGCAGCGGCTACTCATCGATCTGCTATCTCGCCAATATGCCGGTCGATATTGTTAAATTTGATATCAGTCTGATACGTGGACTGAATGACGATCAGCAGTCGGCCATCGTCTCTCATCTGGCGACGATGATCCGTGAGGCCGGATATTCACTGGTTGCAGAGGGTATTGAGTCTGAAGAGATCTCTGAGCAGGTGATGGAAATGGGGTTCAACTATGGTCAAGGCTTCCTCTACGGTAAACCCAAACTTCTCAATTAGCTTCTCGCCATTCAATCATTAACTCTTTCGTTATCACCTCAATATCCCTATCCTATACAGATGATAAGGAGCCTACAGAAATGATTCAAAAACTTGATCAACTGACCCGCCAGATTAATGACCTGCTTCCCAGGGACTTTACGCTACTCAAAGATGATCTCAAGGAGCAGATTCGCGCCACCATCCACGATAGCTTCAAAAAGATGGATCTGGTCACCAGGGAGGAGTTTGAGATCCAGAGCAGAGTGCTTGCACGCACTCGTGAAAAGTTAGAGGCGCTTGAGAAGGTAGTGGCACAACTCGAGAAGGAGTAGAGTAGGCAACAGCAGTAACACCGACGCCAACTCATGGACACATCAGGGATTGTATGATGAGAGACAATGGAAAGATAAGGATTGAGATCAGAGAAGGTATTCCTGTTCTGGAGATCTACCACAACGGAGAGCTTGAGCTCACAGATATCGTCTGGGTGAACCACACCCTGCTCAATGATATTGATCCTCCACTAAATCTACCGATTGATCTAATTGTCGACCGATTGGGAAGTTACTCCCTCTCGGAGGCGGCCTATATCAATATGCAAGAGCTGGTCAAAGGGAGCAGGCGAATCGCCTTTGTAACTCACACACCTGCTCAGGATGTGGTGAGCGATCTTGCCGCAAACAGTTATCTTTCTGAGCAAAAGGTGCAGCGGTTTTCATCCATTGATGATGCCCTGATGTGGCTTCAAAGCAGTGAGCAGGAGAGCAGCTCAAACAACTAACCGTTTCCAGGGAGGAGACCATGTCACTCGCTACACTCTACACTCGGGCCAATGGACTTAATGCCCCTGCCGTCACGATTGAGGTGCATCTATCCAACGGTCTACCTCAACTCTCTATCGTTGGACTTCCTGAGGCGGCCGTTAAGGAGAGTAAGGATCGTGTACGGGCAGCGATCCTGAATAGTGAGTTTGAATTTCCGGCACGCCGCATCACTGTCAACCTCGCTCCCGCTGACCTGCCCAAAGAGGGGGGGCGTTTCGATCTACCCATCGCTCTCGGTATCCTTGCAGCATCAGGGCAGATTCCACTTGAGCGTCTGGATCGATATGAGTTTGCCGGTGAGTTGGCGCTGAGCGGAGAGCTCCGCCCCATTCCGGGAGTGCTACCACTCTCTATCCAGGCGCACAAAATGGGGCGCAATATTGTAGTTCCCAAACAGTCCGCAAAAGAGGCCGCGCTGGTACAGGCAGCAACAATCCTACCCGCTGCACATCTGCTGGAGGTGTGTGCCCACCTGCATGGACACAACCGCATCGAATCGATTAGCTGTGTACAGAAGGAAATTTCTGACTCCTCTGATCAGCTTGAGCTCGATATGGCCGATGTCTACGGGCAGCATCAGGCGCGCCGAGCTCTAGAGTTAGCTGCGGCTGGTGGCCACAATCTCCTGCTATATGGGCCTCCCGGAACCGGCAAAACAATGCTGGCCAGCCGACTGGCATCTATCCTCCCTAGAATGAGTGAACAGGAGTCAACAGAGACCGCTGCGGTCTACTCCATCAGCAATCGTGGCTTCTCGGTTGAAAACTGGGGCAAACGCCCTTTTCGCGCCCCCCATCATTCTGCCTCAAGTGTTGCGCTGGTGGGAGGCGGTTGTCATTTCTAAAAATAAATGCGACTTTCTAGAATAAAATGCGACAAAAAGGGCTGCAAGCTAATAGACAGTCAGGCTTTTTGATATGAGAGTGAGCTCTATCTCAATATCAGAGCTGGATTTACTTAGTGGAAAACGGGGAAGTGTGTTCGCTATTCCCAAGAACTCCGATCTTTAGGGAGTCGCCCATCATCATCGATAAGTAGAACTTGGTAAGGCTTGTCAGCTCCCCACCGCCAGAAAACGATGTTTTTACCTCCCGTAGGGGCATTGTTAGCAAAAGAGGGAACAATAACACCGGCAGCTCCGGTGTTTCTAAGTTGGTTTGCAATCATCCATGTGGGTGGAATGCCAGTATTTTTGGTTTTCGCTGACAATATTATGGAAGATTCTTTATTTGAAATAAATTCCCAAGGGGCCGCAAGTTCATCTTCCCTAATAAAAAGGGAGTCGCATTGATTGCTATCAGTGAGATCAATTAAATCATCACAATCCACTTCATAAGCGCAAAGCGTCTTTGGCTGAGGCCTATGTGGGAATCCTTGGTTATACTCTGCCAATGCCACAGTCTCGCTAATAGCTGTGTAAAGAGCCTCAACACCAACAGGATTAAATCTCCCTCCAAAACGTTTAGCTCCCTCGCCGGAAAGAGGGTCAAACGACCAAGAGGGATTATGGGCTCGATAGACAAGCCCCTGAAAACGCATTAGGCGAATCCGCCCTCGGAAATCCGGTTGAAATAGTTGAGCACTGCATCAGCCATATCACGTTTCACCAATTCCTCAGCGGTCAGATCGCCAAAACTAGGGAGCGGTTCTGAGCGATACCAAGCGTAGGCCTGCATGATGGAACCACACCAAGGGAGTGCCCGATTAAGTACAGAGGTCATGTCGCGCAACCGCTTTTGAGAATTCTTTGAGCCCACTCTTGAACTTTTGCTGACAGCATCTAGGGAGAGCCCAGACATCGTAGAAATTTCTCGAATAGTAGTATGAAGTTCGTCAGCTATCTTTTTGGGACGAACTAAACCATTTTCATCAATGATATGTTGGGTAAATAAGCTCATATGCCACCTAAACCGCCTTAAATATAGGGCAAATTATAAGGCAAATATGAAAAAGCATCAAGAGGGAGAATCTTTTGACACTAGAATCCAACTGGTGGAGACCTCTACCCCGATGTTCATAGCGATCAGGCTGATCCCTGCATTGTCTGACAATAAATAATTTATAGATACCCCAATAAGAGTGGTTTCCATACATTTTTATTTCTTTTAAAAAACGTTTCTGATCACTCCATCTAAACGGCGCTGTAAAACCAATCCTGCCCAAAATTTGCCGAAGCGGTCATCACCCCTCGATCACTCAGGGGAAA
>JAPHSO010000227.1 GCA_026193675.1 Gammaproteobacteria bacterium
ACATGCTGCTTGGGTGTGACATCATCAGCGGTGATGAAGTACTCAGGTAGCTGGTTGGCCTCTTCGTCGGTGTAGGGCATCGCATCTTTATTGATCAGCTCACGATAGGCGAGTAGCTCAAATGAGAAGACATCGATCTTCTCTTTAGACTTTTTACCCTCACGGATGACGTTACGTGCATAGTGGTGCGCGAAGCTGGGCTCGATACCGTTACTGGCGTTGTTGGCCAGTGACAGTGAGATGGTTCCGGTGGGTGCGATTGAGCTGTGGTGGGTGTAACGTGCACCGTGCTCGGCCAGACCGTCGATCAGCTCTGGGTCCACCTCACCAATCAGATTCATGTAACGGCTGTAGCGTGAGTGCAGCACTTTACCTTTTACACTGTCGCCAACTTTGAAGCCGTCATTGAGCATCTCAGGACGCTTGTGCAGCATCTCGCCGGTGACGGTGAAATCCTGTTCCATAATCGGTGCTGGCCCCTTCTCTTTGGCAAGCTCTAGCGCGGTGCGCCAGCCGACCATTGCCATCTCGCGGGTGACACGCTCGGTAAATTCGATAGAGGCGGGATCGCCATACTTCATCTTGAGCATGGTGCAGCTTGAGCCAAGTCCAAGGTAACCCATACCGTGGCGACGCTTGTTTTCGATCTCTGCACGCTGCTGCTCTAGTGGCAGGCCGTTGATCTCAACCACGTTGTCGAGCATACGGCTGAAGGTGGCAACCACTTCACGGAACTCATCCCAGTCGAAGTGGGCTTTGTCGGTGAAGGGCTCTTTCACAAAACGGGTGAGGTTGATAGAGCCGAGTAGACAGGCGCCGTACTCGGGCAGACCCTGCTCACCACATGGATTGGTGGCACGAATGTTTTCGCAGAACCAGTTGTTGTTCATCTCATTATATTGATCGATAAGGATGAAACCGGGCTCTGCGAAATCATAGGTGGAGGCCATGATCATGTCCCACAGGCGCTGGGCGCGAATGGTTTTGTAGATTTTGCAGGCGACCAGGCCGGCATCGTTGGTGATGTACTCATCTTTTTGAGGCCACTCACGCCATACAACCTGAGCCGGATCTTCGATATCGATACCGTCGAGGTCGAGCTCTTTGGCGGTGATGGGGAAGGCGAGTTGCCAGTCGGTGTCGGCCTTAACCGCCTCCATAAACTCTTTGGTGACCAGCAGCGACAGGTTGAACTGACGCAGACGACCATCTTCACGCTTGGCGCGGATGAAATCCATCACATCGGGGTGACCCACATCAAAGGTGGCCATCTGTGCGCCGCGGCGACCGCCGGCAGACGAGACGGTGAAACACATCTTGTCGAAGATATCCATGAAGGAGAGGGGGCCTGAGGTGTAGGCGCCTGCTCCGGCAACAAAGGCGTTCTTGGGACGCAGTGTTGAGAATTCGTAACCGATACCACAACCGGCCTTCAGGGTGAGGCCAGCCTCATGCACCTTGCCGAGGATGTCGGTCATCGAGTCTTTAATGGTGCCCGAAACGGTACAGTTAATGGTAGAGGTGGCAGGCTTGTAGGCGAGCGCACCGGCGTTAGAGGTGATACGTCCGGCAGGGATTGCACCGTGGCGTAGCGCCCATAAAAACTTGGGGTACCACTCGTCACGCTTGCTCTCTTCCTGTTCGGTATCGGCGAGGGCACGGGCAACACGCTGGTAGGTCTCATCGATATCATTATCGATAATGTCGCCTGCTTTGCTTTTGAGTCGGTATTTTTTGTCCCAGATGTCGAGAGAGGCATCCTGGAAGGGAATTTGGTGGTCGTTTGTTTCGTTCGAAACGGCTTTAAGGTGGGCTTTACTACTGCTCACTAATTCGTACTCCCTTATTGGCTGTTGATGTGTAGCGCCCTGGCGCTTGGCGTCTAGTTGTTATTTTTCTCTAAAACACTACATGTTGTGTTAAGGCCGGTAGATTAGACGGATATGTAGTGGCTGTCAATATTAGGAGTTCTCCTACATTGTCATATTTTTCCCCTTTATTTACAGTAAATTAAGGGCGATTCCTGCTGTTTTTTAGCAAGAAATTTGTTTAACTTTTTTTACAACTACTACTTTAGTAAAACACTATATATTGTGTTTCTAATATTGCGCCGATCAGGGTAGATTTTGAGTGGAAAATGTCCCCTTCTGCACAACTTATTGGGGATCTGATGGTCTCACCGAGATGTTATCCCCCTACTTTGGTGTCAAAATAGGAAAAATAATTTACTGGAGGAGTTCGATCTTGTCGTTACGTACCACTTTTTTTAGTGCAATTTTTGCCCTGCTATCCGTTTTGGGGGTAACCACCATTTTTGCCGCACTTCCGGCGACCGATAGTCAGCAACAGCCGCTTCCAACGCTGGCACCGATGCTTGAAAAGACGGTTCCTGCGGTGGTCAATATCTTTACGGCGACCCACATTGAGGTGAAACAGAACCCTCTGCTCTCTGATCCCTTCTTTCGTTACTTTTTTGATGTGCCCGAGCAGCAGCAACAGCCCACAAAGCGCACCGAGCAGAGCCTCGGTTCGGGGGTGGTGATTGATGC
>JAPHSO010000018.1 GCA_026193675.1 Gammaproteobacteria bacterium
CCAAACCTCTTTTTTGGGGTGACGGCCGGAAACATGGACTCAATGATCAATCGTTACACTGCTGATAAGCGAAAGCGCTCAGATGATGCCTACTCACCCAATGGTGTCGGGGGGCTACGCCCAGATAGAACCGTGCTGGTCTATACCCAACGGGTTAAAGAGGCCTTCAAGGGCGTACCGGTGATTATTGGCGGTATTGAGGCGAGTCTGCGCCGTCAGGCCCATTACGACTACTGGTCTGACAAGCTGCGCCGCTCACTTTTGGTCGAGACCAAGGCGGATCTCCTGCTCTATGGTAATGCCGAGCGGGCCATTATCGAGGTGGCACATCGTGCTGCGGCAGGAGAAAAAATCTCGGAGATCCATGATCTGCGTGGCACCGCCTATCTCACCAATAAAATTCCTGAAGGCTGGCAAGAGCTGGATCATTCCCAGATTGAGGAGGTGGCCATTCGGGTAAAGAGCGACAAACTGGTGGTACGACTTCCCAGTTTTGAACAGCTTAAGGATGACAAAAGACTCTATGCCCATGCAGCGCGAGTTTTCCATCACGAAACAAATCCAGGCAATGCGAGACCTCTGATTCAAAACTATGGTCCGCGAGAGCTGTGGGTCAATCCGCCGCCGATTCCGCTGAGCACCCAGGAGTTGGATCAGGTTTACGATCAACCCTTTACCCGTAAACCACACCCGGACTATGGCAGTGCCAATATTCCCGCCTATGAGATGATCCGTTTCTCGATCAATATCATGCGTGGCTGCTTTGGGGGCTGTACCTTCTGTTCGATTACCGAACATGAGGGGCGCATTATTCAGAGCCGTTCTGAAGAGTCGGTTATTAAGGAGATCGAGGCAATACGGGATCATACGCCCGGATTTACCGGTAATATCTCCGATCTTGGTGGTCCTACCGCCAATATGTACCGTCTCCACTGTAAAGATCCCAAGATCGAATCCAACTGTAGACGGCTATCCTGTGTCCACCCGGGCATTTGTGAAAACATGACCACCGATCATCGTCCCCTGATTGATCTCTACCGTAAGGCGCGCAAAGTGAAGGGGGTCAAGCGGGTCCATATCGCCTCCGGTCTGCGTTATGACCTGGCAGTTCGTTCTCCAGAATATGTGAAGGAGCTGGTTCAACACCATGTGGGGGGCTATCTCAAGATCGCCCCTGAGCATACCGAGCCTGAGGTGCTGGATCTGATGATGAAGCCTGAAATTGGCACCTACGACCAGTTTAAGAGGATGTTCGAAAAATACTCGGCTGAAGTGGGTAAAGAGCAATACCTGATCCCCTATTTTATTTCGGCCCATCCAGGCACTCGAAATGAGGATATGATCAATCTGGCGCTGTGGCTGAAAAAGAATAAATTCCGTCTCGATCAGGTGCAAAATTTCATCCCCTCACCGATGGCGATCGCCTCATCGATGTTCCATAGCGGTTTTAATCCGCTAAAGAGGATAACCAGAGACTCGGCTGAGATCACCATTCCCAAAGGGGAGAAGCGCCGTAAAATTCATAAGGCATTCCTGCGTTATCACGATCCTAAAAACTGGCCACTTTTACGTGAAGCATTGCGTGAGATGGGCCGTGAGGATCTGATAGGAAAGGGGAGCCACTGTCTGGTTCCTGCTGAGAAATATCCTGGTGGTAAAGGTCGTAGAGAGCAACTTCGCGGCCATGGCGTTTCTCCTGTAGAATCCATCGCTCCTGCTCCTGTCAAAAAGAGAAGCAACAAAACCGGCGCAAAGCCTAAATCTCGGTTTAAGCAGAAGCGTAAAGGAAAGCCGAGAGAGGGTCGATAGACTGCCTTACGGCATATTCTCAAATACTATGGTCTATGTAGAAAATCAACTTCCCGAGGTGGCTCCCCACTCTATCACTGAAGAGTGGCTGACCCTGCTTGGAGACAATTCGCCTGAGTTAGAGATAGCCAATATCAGAAAGGCGACTAATATGGTGATCGAGGCCGATCCTGATGCAGATCTTGAGCACGGTATGGAGGTTGGCAGTATCCTCAGTGGGCTCCATCTGAGCCATGATCTGATCTGTGCCGCCGTTCTATATGATGTGGTGGCTAATGAGCTGGTTACGACTGCCGAGATCGAGGATGAGCTTGGAAAGGGCGTAGTTGCAATCATTGAGGGGGTTCAGCGCATGAACGCCCTCGGTATTCTCAAGGAGGGGTTTGATCGTAGCAACAGTAGCGCTGAGAGTCTGCGTAAGTTGCTGTTGGCGATGGCGGATGATATCCGTGTGGTTCTGATCATGCTCGCCGAGCGCCTCTATTTAATGCGTAATATTAAGGGATTTGATGAGGTTGATCGTCGCAAGGTGGCGCGCGAAACGATGGAGCTCTACGCCCCCCTCGCGAATCGACTGGGTATCTGGCATCTCAAGTGGGAGCTTGAGGATCTGGCATTTCGCTACACAGATCCACTCACCTATAAACAGATTGCCCACTTCCTCGATGAGCGCCGTGTTGATCGCCAGGAATATATCGATTCATTGATCGAAATTCTTAAGGAGCGTCTTGAGCAAGATGGTATTGAGGCGGACATTAAGGGACGTCCAAAACATATCTTTAGCATCTGGAAGAAGATGCAGCGTAAAGGGGTTGGCTTTCACGACATCTATGATGCCCGCGCCGTTAGGGTACTGACCGGTAGTACCGCCAATTGCTACCACGTACTCGGTATTGTTCATGGTCTCTGGCCCCATATCCCCAAGGAGTTTGATGACTATATCGCCACCCCCAAAGGGAATGACTATCAGTCGATTCATACCGCTGTAGTTGGTCCGGGTGGCCGTACTGTTGAGGTTCAGATTCGAACCCACGAAATGGAGGAGCATGCAGAGCTCGGCGTTGCTGCTCACTGGCGTTACAAGGAGGGCGGGAAGAGCGATCATAAATTTGAACAGAAGATCGCCTGGCTGCGCCGAATTCTAGATACCAAAGAGGAGGGGAGTGAAGATGATGTTATCGATCGCTTCCAGTCTGAAATATTTCAGGATCGGGTCTATGTGGTCACCCCCACCGGTGATGTAATCGACCTGCAACAGGGGGCAACGCCTCTCGACTTTGCCTTCGCCATTCACTCGGAGGTGGGTAACCGCTGTCGGGGTGCCAAGGTTGATGGTCGCATCGTACCGCTCACCTATGTGCTGCAAAATGGTGAGCAGGTTGAGGTGTTGACCACCAAAGAGGCAAAGCCGAGTCGTGATTGGCTCAATCCTCAACTTGGCTATTTGACAACTTCACGAGCCCGTTCAAGGGTTAAAGCGTGGTTTAACCAGCTTGATCTCGAGCAGCACTTGAGTGATGGCCGTCAGATACTCGATCGTGAGCTGCAGCGTCTGGCTGTAAAAAATCTCAGGCATGAGCAGATCGCCGAAGAGATGCATCAGGAAAATCTTGAGGAGCTGTTGATACAGCTTGGGCGGGGTGATAAGACCAGTGCCCAGATCGCATCGGCAATCCACCGCATCACCCAGAAAAAAGGGCAGACCTCTTTCGCAGAGATCTCAAGGGTAGTGACGAATCGGCATGTTGATAGCGGTCCATCAGGGTCAATCTCTATACAGGGTGTAGGTAATCTGATGACGCAGATGGCCAACTGCTGTCAGCCGACACCGGGTGATGAGATTATCGGTTACATCACCGTTGGACGCGGTGTCACCATCCACCGTAAAGATTGTAACAATGTTCTCAATATGGATGACGAGCAGCGCAAACGTCTGATTGAGGTCGATTGGGAGGCTGACCTGCAGGAGACCTTCCCGGTCGACATAGAAATTGAGGCATTTGATCGTAAGGGGCTGTTGCTAGATATCTATCTATTGCTAAGTAATGAGGGGGTCAATGTTATTGGCACCAATAGCAGTAGTGATAAGCAGAACAATACTGCCCGGTTTGATATCACGCTTGAAGTCTCTGACATTGATCAGTTAAGTCGCGTACTCAACCGTATCAATCAACTCCAGAATATTATTGAAGTTCGCCGTCGTCAGTAGTTTGCAACGATGCGCTATACAGCTCCACTCATCCCGGCAACACTTGTCCGTCGTTACAAACGCTTTCTAGCCGATGTGATACTCAGCTCGGGTGAAGAGATCACGGTCCACACACCCAATACCGGTTCAATGATGGGATGCTCTGATCCGGGGAGTCGAATCTGGTTGCGTGACTCTAATAATCCTAAACGAAAATATCGCTATAGCTGGGTCATGACGCAGAACAGTGATGGGGTTCTGATTGGGGTTGATACAGCACTACCAAACCGGCTTGTTGCTGAGGCGATTGAGAATGGTACGGTTGAGGAGCTACAGGATTACGACGAAATCAGACATGAGGTGCCCTACGGTAAGGAGTCGAGCCGAATCGATCTACTACTCAAGGGTAGTGATAAATCTGACTGCTATATTGAGATAAAAAATGTGACCGCTTCAACCGAGGCGGGTATTGCTAAATTTCCCGATGCGGTGACAAAAAGGGGAACAAAGCATCTGAGAGAGCTGATGGAGATGGTTCGTCAGGGTGACCGTGCCGTCATCTTCTACTGTGTGCAACGAACCGATGCTCAGAAATTTCGGCCAGCAGATGAGGTTGATTTTGAGTATGGTGAAACGCTTAGAGAGGCACTGGCATCTGGCGTTGAGGCGTTAGCCTATCGTGCTGAAATTTCAGAAGAGGGTGTTAGCCTTATGCATGCTATTCCTCTGCAAATTTAAAGTGATTGTCACCGATGATCATCTCTAATCAGCTCACTATTGCCGACAGTGAAATTGATATAAGCGCCATCCGTGCTCAGGGGGCTGGCGGCCAGAATGTTAATAAGGTCTCTTCGGCAGTCCATCTGCGCTTCGACATCAATGCATCATCACTTCCCGACTTCTACAAAGCGCGCCTATTGGCCCTGAAGGACAGACGCATATCAAAAGAGGGCGTCATCATCATTAAGGCGCAACGATTCAGGACGCAAGAGAAGAATCGGGAAGATGCTCTCAATCGGCTTCAAGAGCTGTTGAAGAGTGTCGCAGTGGTTCAGAAAAGCCGTCGTCCCACCAAGCCAACCAAGGGTTCGCAAAAGCGGCGCATGGATAGCAAAACCATCAAGGGAAAGCAGAAGTCATTGAGAGGCAAGGTCGATTTCTGACTGAATTATCAGGTTTATTGCCCCGCTTATAACCATCTCATTACAGCATTTGATGCTGTGCTCAATTGTCCGTATGCTTGGGTCACCTCCAAAAAATATAAAAATTGGAGGAACAATAAAAACTAGATGGTGGAGAGAGGTATGGCTGATAGTGAATTTCAGCGGTTTAGTGATCGTTATTTTCGGGTCAGTCCGCTTTTTACGCAGGCGGGCTGGTATATCAAGTTAAGAGATGGGGCTGTCGATGGGCCGTTCCCGACAAAAGAGGAGGCACAGGCTATGCTGTTCAACCTCTTTGGGATCTCACCGGATTGTAGTGAAAAGCAGATCTTCTCAACAGAAGATCCCGGAATAGTAGCCTATTCAGACGATAGTAGAAGCTCATAGAGACGGTTGAGGCTACTTCAAACGCCAGACCAGTATTCTATTGTTTGCCGGCATCTCGATATCTTCATCGAGATAGAGACCGTTATTTGTGGCCAACTCCTTTAACCAACTGACATCACGTACCCCCTGGTGTTGCGCCCTGGTGCGGAGCCAATGATCAAAGCGCACATTACTTTCGCTGGTATGCTTTCCGTTATACATAAATGGACCGTAAGTTAGAAAAGGAACATCGGCTTTCAGTACAGATGAGACCCCTTTGAACATCGCTTCAACTGCCTGTTGTGACATGATGTGTGACGTATTTGCGGTAAAGATGGCATCAAATTTCTGATCTGGCCATTGATCATTAAGCACATCAAGAGGGATTGGTGAGATCAGGTTCTCTTGTTGAACCTCATCGAGCCACAGCTGAATTCCGGCATGAGCTTCAGTGACATCACTGGTGTGCCAGTTGAGTTTAGGAAATGAGCGGGCAAAAATTACAGCATGTTGACCCGTGCCACTTCCAATCTCTAATAGATTACCCAATTTAGGAAGCTTTGTTTTAAGCACCTCAAGAATGGGCTGGGCATTCTCATCACAAGATTCTGAGTAGGGCTTTTGAGTGTTAAACATATCTGTAGGGGTTACTTATTAATTCAATTAGATAAATAGTGGCACCTAAATCAGAAATTAAAAGCGCTAATGAATCATTTATCAGGTCGGTTTATCCCACAAATTTGACGAAAATGAAATTTGTAACTTCAATGTAGTAACAGGGAGGTGGCAGCATATCTACCACTTTTGCTCTTTTACTAATGACATTTTGGAGATAACGATGATTTCCAGACAAAAACTTGTAGTGGCAGTGGGGATGACTTTTCTTGTGGGATGTAGTGCTACACCATACCAGCCGATGGGATTCACTGGCGGATACAAAGATGCCCACATTAGAGATAACCTCTACTTTGTTGAGGTATCAACTAACGCCTACACATCTCAGTCTACCGCTGCACAGTATATGCATCGACGCGCTAAAGAGGTGTGTATAGAGAATGGGTACAAGGATTACAAAATTCAGGGAGAGCGGGATACCTCTACCCAGTTTGCAACAGGTTCATACGGAAGCGGCTCGGTTACAGCCTCTTCGATGAATAAACCAGGATTTTCCGGTTATGTTCGCTGTATTAAGTAGTCACGGAACTATCTCAGGTTCCAGCCTTACGCAATTCTGACAGGGGGAGATGCTGGCCCGTTAGATGAACGATTTCAGCAAATGCCCCGATGTCGGGAGATTCTCTTTATCAGCCGCAGGATATGGCTGAGCTAGAAATTTGAGTCGCAGACGGTAGAGAGGCCACTGCTAGTCTCTTGGAAGTGGTACCGAGTTACCTTCATGGTCAACTGAGACGAAAGTTATCGTGGTCGAGAAGAGAACCTGTCCGAGGTTTTTGATATTTCCCTCCTCTTTAACCGTTACAGTGAAGTCAATGGAGCTAGATCCAAGCCTGGAGCGCTGGACATCAAACTTAAGGATAGAGCCGACATCTACCCGTTGATTAAACTCTACCCGGTTTAGTGCAACCGTAACGAACTCAAAATCGGGGTAGTCAAGCCGAGCCGCCACATAGGCTGACTCATCCACCCACTTAAGCATATTGCCGCCAAACAGGTAGCCGTAGTGGTTGAGGTTTTCGGGGAGGACCAGCTTGTAGTTTTCCATAAGTACCGTTTATCTTTCAATTTCTAGAGTCTAATCCAAAAGGGATCAGTTCAGAAAGGATATGGGACCAAATTACAGGAGATAAAGGGCAGGGCGCCTCCAGAGTTGGAGGCGCACCTAAACAGGGGTTCAGTTAAATGGCGGTAAGTCGAGGCAGAATATGGGGAAGATGCTGGCGAATCGATTTAACATCCTGTTTCACCAGATTCTTAGGCAGCTCCCAGGAGATCAGCTTAGTGATGGTGTGATTCATATGCGTTCGCAATAGACCAAGAAAGGAGGGGGCCGCCACAACGATGAGCTCTCGATAGCCCCTATTGTGGTGACTCTTTTCAAGATGCTGTGAGATCTGTCTGGCAAACTCTATCGCCTCCTGCTTCTTGATAACCCCTTTGTTCCCAACTGAGTGACGGCTAGCACCGGCTCTGTCGTATTGACGGCCTGGGAGGTCAGATGTGAGCTCCTGTTCGTGTAAACGTGCTTCGGGGTGGGTAATGGCCTCAATTTCATCAAGGGAAGAGGTGCGGGTTTCAGCGCTAAAGAGTCGTGCGTGGGCCATGTCTGCTACAAGAATCAAAGTTTTTTTCATTGTGTCTCTCCATGTTGTTATTGAAATAATTCGAAACGAGCAAGGTTAAACTTAGTCTACAGATTTAGAGTGCGCCATAATATTTATCCACCAAAATGGTGAATCCTGTTAAGTCGTCGACATCTCCCATGAATTTACCCAATTGCACTTAAAACGTGCTCAATATCAGGGTAATATGAAGCGGTTCTCACTTTGGCGGTTGAATTTATGTTCTGATAGCCCCCGAGAACGATGATAATAATAGAAAAATCAATAAGATAATCAGGGAATTCTTTGGAATCTGCGGTCACCAACCAACTGAAACAGAAGCTGAGAGCAATCTGGCGCTCCCCCTGGGGTGCGGCGCTGCTGCTGGTGTTCTTCTTCTATGCGGTTTCCGGTAGCGCATCGCTGCGCTGGCTGGATGAGCAGGCCTACGACCTGGCAATCCGTTTTACCCCAAAGCCTGCTCCCAACAAAAATGTGGTTGTGGTCGCAATCGACAACGCATCTCTGGCGGAATTTGGGCCGCTGCCACTGCTTCATAGCGATCTTGCCACCATGCTTAAACGGGTGGATTCGGCTCGCACCGTTGGATTAATGCTACCTCTCGCCAAGTGGCAAAATAGTCAGATTCTCGAAGAGATTGAACAGCTTAAAGAGAAATATCCAGACAACAAAAAGAACGCATGGGCCCGTACTGTGCTGGCAGATTTTGAGAAACGTATGGATATCTCACGTCAGCTGCGCAGCCAACTCTACAAACAGCGCAACATGGTGCTTGGTTCGAGCTTCTACCCATTGGAGCCAGAAGAGAGCCGGTCGGTATTGAGAAATGGTCTACTGGGTGAGATTCCGATGGAGCTCTCATTTAGTGAGAGTCTGGTGACAGGTGTTATCGATCAGCTACCCCCTGTGGCGAGTCGTATGGAGAGACCATTCGGTGAATTTGAAAAGATGACCTCAGGGATCGGTCTCTACCCCTATCCTGAAGCCAACCGGAAATCGGCCCGCTCGCAACCCCTGATTGCCCAGCGCCATGGTGAAGCCTATTCGACCATGCTGCTACAGCTGGCGCGCCTTGGCGCCAGCTCAACCAAGTCGACCTTCTGGCTTGAACGTGGTGATGGGGTGACCCTTGATGGCGATCAGATTCCGGGTGACTGGGGCTTTAATATCTACCCGCGCTACTACACAAAAGATGCCCTGATGGTCTACCCATTTAAAGATGTGGTGGCCGGAAAATATGACAGGAAACAGTTTGCCAACAAAATTGTGGTTGTCGGCATTACCGCTGAAGATCATGTCTCCAAGTGGCATCTGCCCACAGGTTACGATGTTGCGCCAGTGATGGTGGTGGCTCAGGGGGTATCGGCGCTGCTAAACCGAGACCTGATCACCATCTCATCCTGGGCGACTACGGTGAAGTTGTTGGCTCTACTTGCCATTGTTCTGATGATGGTTCTGCTACTGCCCAAAATCAGTCGTGGCTCGGGGATGGTTGTCACCCTGTTGCTCATCTTTGTGATGTTCAACTTCCACTTTGTAATGATTATGGTCTATCAGAGCTGGATACCGATGATGGTGCCTATTGTTGCTCTGATTGCCGGATATCTGCTGGTGATGGTTCGGGAGCTGTTTAGTAGACAGTTCCAGTCGCTCAACAGGGATCTCTCCAATGCCAACTACCTGCTGGCTCAGAACTACCAGGCTCAGGGGGATCTTGATCGGGCGCTTGAGCGCTATCGTCGCTGTGTCATGGATAGAGGGGTGATGGAGCAGCTCTATGGGCTTGGGCTCGACTATGAGCGCAAACGTCAGTTTAACAAGGCTGCGGCTGTCTTTAGTCAGATCGCCCGTGAGGATGATCAGTTCCGTGACGTGATTGAGCGCATTGAGCGTAATCGTGAAATGGAGCAGCACATGGGGCTTGGTAAGGCTGGTGGTAGTTCAACTGCCAATGGTACGGTCATTATCGGTGCCGATAGCGGCGTTCAAAAGCCGATGTTGGGTCACTACCAGCTTGAAAAGGAGCTGGGTCGTGGAGCGATGGGTATGGTCTATCTTGGTGTTGACCCACGCATTAACCGAACCGTCGCGATTAAGACGATGGCGCTTTCTGCCGAGTTTGATGCCGACAAAATTGATGGGGTAAAGGAGCGCTTCTACCGAGAGGCAGAGACTGCCGGGCGGTTGAATCACCCCAATATTGTGACCGTTTACGATGTTGGTGAGGAACAGGATCTCGCCTTTATTGCGATGGATTACCTGCAGGGTAGGGAGCTTTCATACTACTGTAAGGCGGATAACCTGCTTCCGGTTGACGAGACCCTGTCGATTATTGAGCAGATCGCTGAGGCGCTCGATTATGCCCATCAACAGGGGGTTGTTCACCGAGACATTAAGCCTGCCAATATGATGTATGACCGAGAGAATGATGTGATCAAGGTGACCGATTTTGGCGTCGCCTGTCTAACGGACTCGAGTAAAACCAAAACCGGCACGGTGCTGGGTAGCCCCTCTTATATGTCTCCCGAGCAGCTTGCCGGTAAGAAGGTTGATGGTCGCTCAGATCTCTTCTCGCTTGGCGCTATGCTCTATCAGATGATTACAGGTGTACTGCCGTTTGAGGGCGATTCTCTGGCAAGTCTGATGTACAAGATCACCAATGAAAATCATAAGCCTCCAGGAAAATATCGTGAAATTCCAAGCTGTGTGACGCGGATCATCAATAAGAGTCTGCAGAAGGATGTCAGCAAGCGTTTCCAGAGTGGTAATGAATTTGCCAGTGCCATTAAGCGCTGTCTCGATTGAGTTGCCAGAGATTGAATATGATAAAGCTCTTTGGCAAAAGTGATACTGGGTTGCAGCGTGATCACAACGAAGACCTTATCGGTTGGAGTGAAAAAGATGGCCTGGTTGTTCTGGCTGACGGAATGGGTGGGCACAATGCTGGAGAGGTCGCCAGTGAGATTGCTGTATCGACCATTCAGCAGCAACTTTCAAATCGGGGGCAGGGAGATGCTGTTGAGTTGATCCAAAATGCTGTTTCATTGGCCAATGAGGTGATTCATCAGCGGGCGAAAGAGAGTCTGGTCTGTGCCGGTATGGGGACCACCATTGTGGTCGCTCTGTTTGATGAGACCCAAATTACGATTGGACATGTGGGTGATTCACGTCTCTATCGCCTGCGTGATGGCATTCTGCAACAGCTCACCTCGGATCACTCACTGGTACAGGAGTTGGTCGATGAGGGATTTATGAATGAGGCTGAGGCGCATGAGTCGGTTAGCAAAAATGTGATCACTCGTGCTCTCGGTACAGCTTCCAACGTTGAATGTGATATTCAGCAGCAGGAGATATCAACTGGAGATCTCTATCTGCTCTGTTCGGACGGTTTAAGTGACATGCTTGAGGCGAATGAGATCCTCAAACTGATTTCAGCTGAAACAGCGCTGGATCAGAGGGTAGAAAATCTGGTTGTTCAGGCAAACCAACATGGCGGAAGTGATAACATCTCCGCCATTCTTGTAGAAATTAATTGAAAAATTGGCATAAACGGAGTGCTGTATGGCTAAACTGATTATCACCCTTAATGGACTACCGCTGAAAGAGTTTCCGCTCGATATCCAGCGGATCACCATAGGTCGCAACTCTAGCAATGATATTGCCCTGGATGATGAGACCGTGAGTGGGGAACACGCAGCGATTCAATTGAATCCAGAGCCAACAATCACCGATCTTAAAAGTACCAACGGCACTGAGTTGAACAACTTTAAGATTAGAAAGGAGCCACTTAAACATGGCGACATCATCAAAATTGGTAACCATCAGCTCACCTATATTGACGAGCAGGCCCAGGACTTTGCCTCCACCATTATTCTCGATAGCCCCGTAGTGGCTGAGGGAGAGTGTCTGGTACAGGGTTCCATCAAACTACTTAACGGTACAAAAGCGGGCGAGGTTCGACCCATTGAGAAAGACCGAACCACCCTGGGTCGTCCCGGTGTGCAGGCGGCGGTGATCATGCGTCATCCTGATGGATTTACCCTGATGGCTGTTCCTATCGGTCAGGGGGAGATTACCAGCCAGCTCAACGGCACCACACTCACCCGTGATGAGCGCAAACTGTATGACGGCGACATCATTGAGATTGCCGGAGCTCAACTGCAGTTTCTGCAGCAGGCGGTGTAGAGCGATGTCCAGACTGGTTGTAAAACAGCAGGGTGTTGAGCTACGTAGTTACGAGCTGGATAAACAGCGCATGACCATTGGTCGTCGTTCTGATAACGATATTCAGCTCGATGATCCGGCCGTCAGCGGCTGTCATGCGGTGCTGACCGTTCTGCCTAATGAATTCCTCGAGGGGAGTTCAGATGTTTCGATCATCGATTTCGGTAGTACCAATGGCATATTCGTTAATAAGTTACGGGTTCGTCAGAAAGATCTGAAAGATGGCGATGTGATTATTCTGGGAATGCATGAAATGGTTTATGTGACCGATGATGCTGAGCCAGATATGGAGCGCACGGCGATTATTATTGAGGATGATACATAGTCGCCACTTTACTCACGATTATTTGACTCTGTGACTTCATTTTTGGAAAAACAGCTCCTGGAGTGGTAGGGTCATAGAGAAATTGAGCGACTCGGCTACAATATCAGTAACTGTATAAGGTGAAGCAGGTCTAACAAGATGGTGACCAAAGAGGTTATTAAACTACTCTCAGATCGCATGAATATCAGTCAGCGTCAGGCCAAGCAGCTGCTTGAGCTGCAGATTAATGCCATCACCAAACACCTGCAACGACGTCACAACGTCATCATGCGCGATTTCGGTACCGTAGGCATAAAGGATATGCCGGCAAGAAGGGCCTATATCCCATCTGAGAAGAGCATCTGTGAAATTCCCGCCCATCAAAAACTGTTCTTTCGTGCGGCCAATAAGCTGAAGGAGTTTGTAAAGCACTGGAGGCCCAGCGCATGAACGCCTCAGCCTATCCCAATGTCTATCACGGCACTCTGCTTGATGAGATTATTCATGAGCAGAAGCTCTCGGCTGAACTGGTTAAAAAGGCGGCACGTGAGGTCTTTGCCATTATCAAAGAGGGGCTGGTGCGTGATGGGGTGGTGCGGATCAATCACTTTGGCACCTTTAAGCTCAAACGTGTAGCGACTCGAAAAGGACGTAACCCTCAAACGGGAGAAACAATCACCATACCGGGGCGCGCCAAGGTGATCTTCTCACCCTGCAAGGCGTTAAGGGAGATGATTGAGCCGGTACATGCCAAACCGATACCGATTCCCAAACCTGTTACAGAGGCGATCAAACCGGCAGCTGCGGCACGAGTTGCAGTTCAACCTGTACCTGAATTGATTCCAGAGCCTGCTCTTCTCAAAACAGAGAGTGAGGCAAATATCGCGATTGAACGCATTGATGATTTTGATGAAGAGCCGCCACAGCAGCGTAAAAGAGGGCGTCAGGAGAAGCTGATCTATTTTGGAATTGCAGCGACGATTATTGCCGTTATCGCCATTAAAAGTATGCCGCGCGACAGGGTTGATACATTGTCAGACTCGGTTAACCAGGCAGCCGGTACAACTCCGATGGTTGTGGTTGAGCTTGAGTTGAAATCGCAGTTGAGTCCC
>JAPHSO010000340.1 GCA_026193675.1 Gammaproteobacteria bacterium
GAGATAATGTTGGCGTGAACCTCAACTCCGGGATAGATCGGTTCTGTCGGTGTTGAACGAAGGTCAAAAAGACCATGGGCGGTGGTGCCGATCAGCACGATGGCCCCTTCAAGATTATCTTTTAATGGCGTGTCATTTAAGATGTCGACGGCAGGGATGTAGGGAAAACTGCCCCAGCCTCCACGAAACGGGATATAGGCTCGAGAGCTCATATCTGTGGGAATCAGGCTTTCGCCTACACGCACCCCCTCAATAACGGTCAGGTCTGCGATAGAAGCGGTGATCACCTCTATCTCATCAACAAGCTTAAATACTCTTAGAATCTCAAGTGAGAGGGATGGATATATCTGATCGTTAATTCGAGCCAGAAGTGGGGTACGACGAATCACGCCATCAATATCTGGCCTGAGAGAGAAAAAGCCGGCAAACGGTGTCGCATTCTGTAGGGTGGCGACATTAGCGGTGTAGTTGGTTGTTGATGCTGCTCCCAGCGCTTCAAGCGCCTGCTCTCGGTTGATCACCTCAGGCGGTTCAGGAATCACACCTATCGGCTCACCCTCTCGATAATCGAGCACATATCCGAGCACCACATCCTTATCGGCAAATGACTCAGCAAATCTGACGTTGTTATCAAAACGCTCTCTCTTAGAGTCGAGATATTGGATCAGCTCTTGTTTAAAACCATTTTTCAAGCCGCTGTTTGTCTGCTCAAGTTGGTCAATCACCACCTGAGCACTATTTTTTTCCTCCTCAGGAAAGACCATATCAAAACCGACAACGGCTGCGCCATGGGCAAAAATCTTTTCGATAAGCTGACCAATGATGTCTCGCGGCCAGGGCCAGTGGCCAACCTGTTGCAGGCTCTTCTCATCAATATCGATGATAACAACTCGGGTGTCTACCTGACGTGCTTCAATCGTTGCATTGAGGCGCATGTCATAGGCGAGGGCCTCAATCCGTTCGATTGGCTGGGAGAGCCATGAGACAGGTGATGTCTGTAGCCAGAGAAAAGAGAAAACTATCGCTAAACCGACGATCCTTGGCTTTGATAGTTTGAGCTTCTGTAACAGGTTGGACATAACGCTTTGGCGTAGTTCACTCTTTGGATGGCTGATATCTCAAGCATACCTAGTCACAGTTCATCTCGCCAGATGGACAATGATAAACCTCTGAATCGTGCTGGTTGTGTGGTTGGCCTACTTTATCTGTTACGCGAATTATCTGCGGAGAACAGCTCTGTTTAGACCTGCTCGTCAATCTGCTGTCCGCTCTCCGGGCTCGCAGTTGTGCTTCGGTTTTGTTCATAGCTTTCACGTATGAGCTCAGCCTGAGCCTCCTGAATCATCATCTGTGCATTGTTGGCCACCGAGCGATCCTGTGGGGATGGATCTGCCGGCGCCAACGCAGTTCGAATAATCTGATAACCCTTATTGATGGTCTTTTCTGGCTCACTCTCTTTAGAGGTGTCGATGGTCACCTCCCCTGCAATGGCATACCGCTTTTTATCGGGGCCAACTTCATAGGCGAAGTTGGCACGGGAGATTGCTAATCCCTGGGCGGCGTTTAGATGAGCCTGCTCATGGGCTCTAACCCTTCTGTCGATCTCCTGAAGTGTTGAGACATGGCGCTGCTCCTGTGGACTCAGCGCTGTGGATGGAGATTGGGGTTTATCTGTTCGCTCCTCCTTACTCGCACTCTCTTTGGCATCTCTGGTTTCAGGATCAGCCTTTGCCACCTCATCGTCCGGTTTTGGAATCGAGCTCTTTTTAGGGACAGGGGGCGTTGTGGAATATGGCGTTGAGCTCGGTTTTGTTGGACTAACGCTGACCGCAGATGCCCCTGTCGCAATCGCATCGCGAAGGTTTCTCTGTGTTTCCATGAGCCCCTGGTTAAAGGCGGGATCACTAAAAATAGGTGCAAGCATATGATAAACCTCTATTTGTAGAGAGATTAGTCACAAAGTTGAAGGATTTCAATATACTAGTCGCCTTTGCAAGGGGGGGCTATTGAGGTGTGTGAAGAGGTTCACACATCCCCTGTTTATGAAGAGAGGTAGATTAGTAGTTCATCAATTGTCGCTATTCGATCCGTTGCATCGGGCATCACTTTAATCACCTTAAGTCGTTGTTTGTTGTCAAGTTTATACCTGTCGGGCTGCTTTTGTATCAGGCTGATGATCTTCATCGGATCAACTGATGGCGCCTCAGCAAAGCTAACACGCCCAAACTGAGGCCCAAACTCCATTCGACTGATATCCAGTGGTGTTGCTCGCAGTTTCAGCTTCATCAATTCAAACAGCCTCTTGGTTGCATCCGGGATGAGACCAAAACGGTCGATCATCTCGACCTGTAACTCTTTAAGCTCTTCGGTTGATGTAACACTGGAGATTCTCTTATAGAGGATCAGGCGGCTATGAACATCGGGAATGTAATCTTCAGGGATCAGCGCGGGCAGGCCGATGTCGATCTCAGTATGCAGTTTAATCGGTGCATCAAGATCGCTTTTACCCTCTTTAAGGGCCTTGACCGCTCTGTCGAGCATTTCGGCATAGAGGGTAAAACCGATCTCCTGCATCTGTCCGCTCTGCTCTTCGCCAAGCAGTTCACCTGCACCACGAATCTCCAGATCATGGCTGGCGAGTGTAAAGCCGGTACCAAGCTCTTCGATAGACTCGATCGCCTCCAGTCGTTTTTTGGCATCGGCGGTAATGATCTTTTTAGAGGGAACCATCAGGTATGCGTATGCGCGGTGATGTGAGCGACCCACACGGCCGCGCAGTTGGTAGAGTTGAGCAAGGCCCAGCCGATCGGCACGGTTGATGATGATGGTGTTGGCGGTAGGGATATCGATACCGGTTTCGATAATCGTAGTACAGACCAGGATGTTGTAGCGCTGATGATAGAAGTCGCTCATGATCTGCTCCAGCTCACGTTCACGCATCTGTCCATGGGCAATCGCAATGGAGGTGTCTGGCATCAGCTCCTGTAGTTCGCGCGCCTGACGTTCAATCGACTCCACCTCGTTGTGCAGGAAGAAGACCTGACCGCCACGCTTAAGCTCACGCATGCAGGCCTCTTTGGTCAGGCCGTTGTCCCACTCATGGACAAAGGTCTTAATGGCCAGACGGCGCGCCGGTGGCGAAGCGATGATCGACATCTCGCGCATTCCACCCAACGCCATATTGAGGGTGCGTGGAATAGGTGTGGCGGTCAGGGTGAGCAGATCCACCTCGGCACGTAACGCCTTGAATTTATCCTTCTGGCGGACGCCAAAACGGTGCTCCTCATCGATAATGACCAGACCAAGATGTTTGTACTTAATGCCTTCCTGAATTAGCTTGTGAGTGCCTATAACGATATCGACCTTGCCGGACTCCAGCCCGTTGATGACCTGCTCCTGCTCTTTAGCAGAGCGGAAGCGAGATAGTGATTCCACCCGTACCGGCCAGTCGGCAAAGCGGTCTCTGAAGTTCTGCATATGTTGTTCTGAGAGGAGGGTGGTTGGCACCAGCACGGCCACCTGCTTACCTGCCATAACAGCGACAAAGGCGGCACGCATCGCCACTTCGGTTTTACCAAAACCGACATCACCACAGATGAGTCGATCCATCGGTCTCCTGCCCTCCATGTCAGCGATCACATCCTTGATGGCATCTTCCTGATCGGGCGTCTCCTCAAATGGGAAGTCTGAAGCAAACTTGGCGTACTGATCCTCATCAAGGGGATAGGCATATCCCTGTTTTGCCTCGCGGCGTGCATAGATCTCCAGCAGCTCGGCCGCCACATCTCGGATACGCTCTTTTGCCTTTCGGGTTGCCCTTTCCCACTGACCACTTCCAAGTTTGTGAAGGGGGGCCTTCTCGGGGGAGCTACCGGTATAGCGACTGATCTGGTCCAGTGAGGAGACCGGCACAAAGAGCTTGTCACCGCCGGCATACTCAAGGGTTAGAAATTCGGTCTCACCCTCGCCGATAGCAAGGATCTGCAGCCCCAGATAGCGGCCGACACCATGATCCTCATGAACAACGGGGCTACCAATCTGTAGTTCCGCCAGATTACGAATGACCGCATCGCTATCTCGATTTTTCCGGGCTCGGCGACGACGCTGCATAACCTGCTGGCCGTAGAGCTGTGGTTCAGCAATGACCGATATGGCGGGCTGTTCGAAAAGCGCCCCTTCAGCGAGTGGAGCAACTGTTATTGCGAGGGCTAGCTCATCGGCAATGAACTGTTGCCAGTTATCGCATACCTGCGGATAGATCTCTGCATGGCGCAGGGTTTCTAGCATGATCTCCCGACGACCGGTCGATTCGGCCACAAACAGAACACGTCCCTGATAGCTTTCGAGATAGTTCTGCAGCTTAGCCGCCGGTCTCTCTGAGCGACCATCAATCGTTAACGATGGCGGTTTATGGGTTAGAAAGTTACTGCCTGTGAGGGTGTCAGGAATCTCATAATGGTCAACTTGATGGCGGGGAAGTCGCTTCAGGTGGCCAAAAAGCTCATCGGCTGGAAGAAATAGTTGATGAGGTTTGAGTGGTGGGCGCTCCTCCTGATATTGCGCTATCTCGTAACGCTCATGCGCCTCTTTTTGAAACTCATTAACCGCATTGTCGACACTATCAAGTGTAAACAGAGTGGTGTTTTCAGGCAGATAGTCGAAAAGCACCTCAACACCATCATAAAAGAGCGGTAGATAGTACTCGATACCGGCAGGAGCAAGGCCGTTACTGACATCTCTATAGAGAGGGGATTTTTGTGGGTCCCCTTCAAAATTGTCTCTAAACTGCTGCCTGAACTGTTTGATCCCCTCTTTATTGAGCGGAAATTCTCTAGCGGGAAGCATATAGACCTGATCGAGCTTCTCGATAGAGCGCTGGGTTTCGGGATCAAAGGTTCGGATCGACTCGATCTCATCATCAAACAGCTCGATTCGGTAGGGGAGCTTGCTACCGGCAGGGTAGAGGTCGATGAGACTACCGCGTACGGTAAATTCGCCATACTCCATCACCTGTTGAACATAGCTGTAGCCGTGTTGTTCCAGATTTATACGCATCGACTCAAGATCGATATGCTCACCGACCCTCATAATCAGTGAACTTGAACTGATATAGGAACGGGGGGGGACACGATGCATCAGTGTCGATACCGGGATCACCAACACCCCACGGGTTATCTGGGGCAGGCGATAGAGCGTCTCCAGCCGTTCAGCTACGATATCCTGGTGCGGAGAGAAGCGGTCATAAGGCAGCGTTTCCCACTCAGGAAAGTTGAGAATGGGGAGATTGATATCCGAATGATAAAAGTGGAGCTCTTCCAGCACCCGGTTGGCGGAGGCGGTGTCGGAAGTGACGATTAGAAGTAGCTGCTCCTGCTCTTCGATCAATCGATTGAAGAGTAGGCCCGATGCACTACCGTAAAGTCTGCCCCAACGGCTATCAGCGGTGAGATCAACGGTCGGTTTAAATACAGACTGGTTCTGAATGGTGTTCACAATTACCGGTTACTAAGTCGAAGGCTAAATGTCAAAAACCCCGCGGACCACGTAAAGTAGTTTAGTGCAGGGTTGTAGAACTCCTTATTGTACGTGAGATTTGTTCAGATGTGGTTCCATTCATCGTTACATATTCAATATCCGGTTTGCATCAGAGTGAAAATAGTGTGACGATCACATAAATTTTATTCCCATAGAGAAATATTTTATGAAGTGGCTCGATTCGATTCCATTAACCCCTCTGGTGCTGATCTCCCTGATGCTGGGACTGGCCCCATTTTTTCCTGAACCGCATCTTTTTGAAAAGGTGAGGATGTTGTTCAACGGCTCTCTCAGTAAGCCGATCGATATCTTTGACTTGCTGATGCATGGCGCGCCTGTGGTCATCCTCTCCATTAAGCTGATTAGAGAGGCTCAAAAAAAGGGTGAATAGATACTAAATACGATATATGTCATGAATTGGCATATAAATTGATTACTAATATTGGTTAGTCGTTAATTTATATAGTAGATTGGTTCTGGGAAAAACAATAAAGAACCAAACAGGACGAGGAGTCTAGAACTTATGGCACATATTGTAGTTATTGGTGCGAGTACAGGAGGCCTGCCAGCCGCTTACGATACCCGTTCAATTCTTGGTAAAGAGCATCAAATTACGGTCATCAACGAACGGGAGAACTTCACCTTCGTTCCTTCAAATCCATGGGTAGCGGTAGGTTGGAGAACTCGCAAAGATATCTCATTCCCTCTCGCTCCCTATCTCACCAAAAAGGGTATTAATCTGATAGCTCAAGCGGCTACAGAGATAAATCCTGATGAGAATGTGGTGCTTTGTGCTGATGGTACTCGGGTTGAGTATGACTATCTGATTATTGCTACCGGTCCCAAACTGGCCTTTGATGAGGTTGAGGGACTTGGTCCTGATGGTCACACCGTTTCAGTCTGTACCACCGATCATGCTGAGCACGCCTATGAGAAATGGCAAGAGTTTGTAGAGGAGCCCGGTCCGCTGGTTGTTGGTGCGGTACAGATGGCCTCATGTTTTGGTCCCGCCTATGAGACGGCATTCATTATGGACACCGATCTGCGTAAGCGTAAGTTGCGTGACAAGGTGCCTATCACCTTTGTAACTGCAGAGCCATATATCGGCCATCTCGGTCTTGGCGGTGTTGGTGACTCAAAGGGTATGCTCGAGTCAGAGATGCGTAACGC
>JAPHSO010000295.1 GCA_026193675.1 Gammaproteobacteria bacterium
CAGGGTCATATCATGCTCAAATTCATAGGCATGATCCTGGGCGTAGTAACCGATGTTGACGTTTTCTGACCACTTCACCATGCCGCTGTCGGGATTGATACCGCCGTGCTCAATACCCAGCAGGGTGCGCAGCAGGGTGGTCTTACCGATACCGTTGGGGCCGATAATGGCGATACGCTCGCCCACCTCGATCAACATATCGAGACCGCTAAACAGAGGCTTGTCATCGAAACCTTTGCTGACGCCTTCAACATGCAGCGCGTTACGGAACAGCTTCTTTTCCTGCTCAAATCGAATGAAAGGATTCTGACGACTAGAGGGTTTAATCTCATCCAGTTTGATCTTGTCGATCTGCTTGGCGCGTGAGGTGGCCTGTTTCGCCTTTGATGCGTTGGCCGAGAAGCGGCTGACAAAGGTCTGTAGCTCAGCGATTTGTGCCTTCTTCTTGGCGTTACTGTTGAGCATCTGCTCACGCACCTGAGTGGCTGCGGTCATATACTCATCATAGTTGCCGGGATAGACACGTAGCTCACCGTAGTCGAGATCGGCCATGTGGGTACAGACACTATTTAGGAAGTGACGATCATGCGAGATGATGATCATGGTGGAGCTACGCTCGTTGATGATGTTCTCCAACCAGCGGATGGTGTTGATATCCAGGTTGTTGGTCGGCTCATCGAGCAGCAGAATATCTGGGTCAGAGAATAGTGCCTGGGCCAACAGCACGCGCAGCTTCCAGCCTGGGGCTACGGCGCTCATCGGGCCGTTATGCTGCTCAATGGGGATCTCAAGACCCAGTAGCAGTTCACCGGCACGTGATTCGGCAGTATAGCCATCGAGCTCAGCAAACTGCACCTCTAGTTCAGCAACCTGCATTCCCTCCTCTTCGCTCATCTCGGGCAATGAATAGATCCGGTCGCGCTCCTTTTTCACCTCCCACAGGTCATCATGGCCCATGATGACGGTGTCGAGTACGCTGAACTCCTCGTAGGCAAACTGGTCCTGACGCAGCTTACCCACCCGTTCATTGGGATCGACGGTCACATTGCCAGATGAGGGCTCCAGGTCAAAACCGAGGATCTTCATAAAGGTCGACTTGCCGCAGCCGTTGGCGCCAATCAGACCATAACGGTTGCCATTGCCAAATTTGACCGAGATATTTTCAAACAGGGGTTTAGCCCCAAATTGCATGGTAATGTTGGCTGTCGAGATCACAATATGTTCCGGATAATAGTTACAGTTGGGTGGAGTACCTTGATGCGACGAAGCAAAAAGGCGGCGCATTATCGCACAGCTTGGGTCGGTTACCCAATTTAGAGAGATCTTGAGCTGGGCCTGTTGGGACGCTACTCTGAATAAAACCTGGAGATACTATGAGCGATTACACCCCAATCACCTGTGCACAGCACAGCGAATATGAACTGATGGCGATGCACCGTAATAGCGTAATGCTTCGTGTTGTGGGCGCAAGTGAAGATATCACCGGCACGGTAGTTGATATCACAACCCGTAGTGGCTGCGAATATATGGTTCTATTGTTGGCGGGTGGAGAGAAGAGAGAGGTTCGGCTCGACCTGATTGAATCGGTCAATGCGGTTTAGTGTGTTGCATCGCTCTGTTGAGGTCACCGCTATAAGCAGACATAAACCTTTAATCAATTTATTAAAAACCCTTTAATATCTCATAGGCCCTGCGAATTTCTATAAAGCGTTCACCGCAACCGCCTCTATCAGGGTGGTGTTCGGCAGCCAATTTTCGATAACGTTCAATAACGGTTTCGCGGGTCGCACTCTCATCCAGCTCTAGAATGGATAGTGCGTCACCTCTACCCTGTTGTTGATTAAATCGATCCCAAAAGTTTTGATGTAGTTTAAGTACATCCTCCTCAGTGGTCTCTTCAAGATTATTCCAGTCCAGGTAGTACTCTCTCAGTTTAATACTCTCTGAGATTATGGGATGACTATTGTGACGACTCTCTTTAACAGCGGTGATCACAATTTTAAGTGGGGAGATCTCAAGTATGAGCTGTTCTTCATTCCAGAGATTCTGTTGCAGTTGGTAGAGCCCATTCATGATCATGAAGTGTTTTTGGAACAGAGGGAGTTGCCCACGATCTCCAATATCACTAAATGCGGTATGTTCGCCCAGCCCTTTAAAGATCTCATACTCACTTAGACCAAGCGGCTGCTGACGGAGCAGTTCCAGAATCGCTGGAATGAGCGGATTGTGCATAAGGTGAATTCTCTACCCTGGAGATCAGAGTAGAGAATTATGCACCTTCCTCTGTTAAAAATATAAGGTTATTCGAATTTCCTAGATCCCCAGGGCATTGATACTCCAGCAGGATCCTCCCAATACCGCCAATGGATGGTGTTTGTGAATTTTGTCGCTTACGCTTTTCACCTGATAGAAGGGAACATCGACCATCAGCAATACCTCCCCGTGCTTGATAGCTGCGGTAAAGTTATCGAAATGGGTATTGGGTAGTTGGGTGACAAAACGTTCACCTGCAGTGAAGCTCAAAAGCATGAGTAGTGACATTGAAGCAGCCAGTAGATAGGTGCCGCTAAATAGTGAATAGATAAAGGCCGCTAATGCGACAAAGAAGAGCCCTAGATTGCCATACCATAAAAGTGATTCTAACCGGGCAGCCCGATCGTAACGATGCGAAGATGTCACCTTTGGAAGGTTAACTAGAGTGTGTTCCCCATTATCGAGAAGATGGATTGAGCTCATGGCATACCCTGAACCGATTAGTTCATCGACCACCGCTTCGGTATGTGACTCATCGGGGAGGAGGAAATAGAGACGACGTAGCATAGAACACCTCCTGCTATCGTGTAGCTGTTTGAGAGTGGGCTCTGCAATCGGGGAGCTGGACTCCCACAATGCAGAGAAGCTGGTTAAAATCCGACTAATTGAGCGTGAAGATTTTTATCGGTGATCTGATGCAATAGGGTCTCTGAAGAGACCTTTGCACCATCGTATGAGACGGCCATCATATGAATATCATTACGTGCCATATGGCAGTCACTGACTCCATCAATGTGGTTCAACTGATCTTCGATATCCATCAGTGAATTTGGATCAAGATCTTCCTCAATGTGAATCATTAAATCGCCCATGATCTATATCCTCTTAAATTGTGTAGCCTCATGGCAGGATGCCGAGGTGTATGATAGGTATAGTAATCTTGAGTGAAATGGTCAAGTAATATTTTGAGCAGGCTCAGATCACCTGTCGACAGGCCGGGATTTGTTCAAAGCTGGTGAATGTTAGGGGGAATGGTGTTCTGGAGGGCGACCTATGAGTTCTGGTTTCGCAGGTACTCTTTGTATTCGCTCCACTCCACGGGACGGCTGAAGTAGAAACCCTGATAGGTCTGGCAGCCCTTTTCATCGAGAAATTCAAGCTCCTCTATTGTCTCAACCCCTTCGGCAATGACATGCAGATCCATGTGCCGTCCCATCGAAATGATGGTCTCCACAATGGTTGCGTCATTAGAATCGGTGGTGATGTCTCGAACGAAGCTTTGGTCGATTTTTAGTTTATCCAGAGGCAGACGCTTTAGATAACTTAGTGATGAATAACCTGTACCAAAATCATCCAGAGAGAAGCGAACACCGAGCGCTCTCAGAGCGAGCATTTTGTCGATAGTATCTTCAACGTTATCGACGACAATCCCCTCGGTGAGTTCAAGCTCAAGGCAGGTGGGGTCGGCTCCGGTCATTTCGAGGATCGCTTTAACCCGAGGCACAAAGTTGGCGAGTCTGAATTGACGTGGACTCACATTGACTGCAAGTGAGTGCTGTTTATGTTGGCACTCCCCCTCTTTCCATCGGCTGATGATAAGGCAGGCTTGATGTAGTACCCACTCACCAATGGGTATAATCAGCCCGGTATCTTCCGCAAGCGGAATAAAGTCACCCGGTGAAACGAGTCCACGGGTTGGATGATTCCAGCGTAGTAGAACCTCCGCTCCCTGCACCAGACCTTCACGATCAACTTGAGGCTGAAAGTTGAGCAACAACTCATTGTTGTCGAGAGATCTTCTTAGATCATTCTCAAGGCTCAGACGTTCATCGGCAGCCATCTGCATGCTGGGTATATAGAAATGAATGCTATTTCCCCCCTGATCCTTGGCACGATACATTGCTGAGTCGGCCTCCTGAAGAATCGATTCTGCCAAATCATTACCCATCGGAAGTAGCGTGATGCCGATACTGGGTGTGGAGTGAAGTTGTTGCCCCTCTATGTCGTAGGGTTTGGAAAGTGCGCTGCGAATATTTTCTGCATAACTCATCACCTGACTTTGTGCCGTTTCTGGATCGTCGCTAACCTCTGATAGCAGGATCACAAATTCATCCCCACTCATGTGGGCAACGGTGTCCTCCTGTCTAAGATGAGAATTAAGACGCTCGGCAACCTTTTTGATCAGTTGATTACCTACACCATGCCCGAGTGCTTCGTTAATCGCTTTGAAGCGGTCAAGATCAAGATAGAGCACTGCACCTAGATGTCCACGGCGAACACATCGAGCGTGGACCTGCTGCATGCGATTGATAAGTAGATTGCGGTTTGGCAGATCTGTCAGCGGATCGAAGAAGGCCTGATGTTCAAGCTTCTCTTCTGCTTCGAGACGTTTGGTGATGTCTCTAAAAGTGACCACTGCGCCATGAATTTGCTCATCCTTAATAATCGGTACGCTGATGTAATCTACCGGGAAACTGCTTCCATCCTCACGCCAAAGTACCTCATCATCAACATGTTGGGCGATCCCCTTGGATAGCGACATAAACATGGGACAGCTGCCATTTTCATAGGTGGTGCCATCTGGGTGGCTATGATGAATCGTATTGTGTATCGGCATGCCGATCAGATCGGTTGGATTATAGCCGAGCATCTGGGCGGCAGCAGGATTTACAAAAGTTGTGTTGCCCTCCAGGTCGACACCAAATATACCTTCAGCAGCGGTATCGAGAATCTGTTGGTTCATCTCGGCACTCTCCTTAAGTGCCAGTTTTGTCTGCAGATGTGAGAATCTGAGTTTTATCGATTCAAGTGTGGCGTTGTACGAGTTCCATGCAGAGATAGTCAGCATGATCAGGAATATGATGATCATGCTGCCCATCATCATTCCAACCTCAGTCTGAATGATAAAAAAATTGATGATTAACGGAATGAGTGTGGGAAGAAGAAAGAGTAAAATATTTCTATGAAGAGAGGTTAGCGTTGAGAGCGCGCCGGCAGACATACCGGCGAGCACAAATGCGAGAACAACCTGATGTACGACGTTATCAACAGGGAATAACAGCACGCCTGTAGAGCCCCAGATGATTCCCGAGAGGGCAGCACTGATCGATGAGTTTCTATACCACGGCTCAATGTTTTCGCTGGTGAGAGCGGTACGACAAAATTTCCTATATTTAACATAACGGTAGCTGGTGAGCGAAAAGATTGCGAAGAGCCAGCCGATAATTGTGGCGTGTTCAATAACATCCCACTGGATGTAGGCAAGAAGAGCACTCAGCAGGCTGGTAGAGAAAAGAGATATGGGAAGCGCTATGTACTGAAGTTTAATCTGCTCAAAACGGATAATCTTATCCTGTTGAGAATCATCATTATCATTCCTGGGGTGTTGAACGTAATGATTCATGACTGTTTTCCGATGAGAGAGTAGTAGCAGTAGCTATGTTTACCATTCTCTTTGGCCTGGTACATCGCCTTGTCGGAAAAGGTCATTAACTGGGTCGGTTCACGGCTATCCAGCGGATAGAGGCCGATACCGATACTGATACTGATCGAGACCTCATGACTTTCAATATGGTAGGGCTCAGAGATGATATTCACCAACTTTTCAGCAGTGAGGCCCGCATCTTCAGGACGGCTGAGTTGGTTCAAAAGCACAGTGAATTCATCACCTGCGATTCGAGCTGCAATATCGTTTTCACGAATGTGATTTTTCAGACGCTGAGCAACATGTTTTAGAAGCTCGTCACCTACATTGTGGCCATACTGATCGTTAACCGATTTAAATCCATCCAGGTCGAGAAAAAGTAGTGCCATGAGGCGGTTGTCATTTTCGGCATTTTTAACCATCCGCTCCAGCTCTAGATTGAAGAAGAGTCTATTGGGTAGACCGGTGAGGTGATCGTGATGTGCCTGATGTTTAAACTGTCGGTGACGTCGATGCAGTATCTTCTCTTTATTGAGGCGGTCAGTGACGTCACGGACACTCTCAATAATGCCACCAATCTCACCATCCGTTGAGATGAATGGTGATGCAAGCAGCTCAACGTGGCGTGGTGTGCCATCTGCCTTAAAGTGCTCGTGGATGACTGTCGCCTTGTTACCACTTTCAATAACCATATTGAGCGGGCAAGGGTGATCAACACCATCGCAGGGTGTCTCTCGATGGTGGGATATCTCATAACAGGTACGGCCTGTGAGCTCAGAGTCAATTCCGGATGCTCGAATGGCTGATTGGTTCATATATTGAACGCGATAATCTTTACCAATCACCATCATCGGTTCGGCATTAGCATCAATAACTGATTGCAGAAAATTGTGTTGCCTGCTCAGCTCTTGCTGAACTCTGTCACGTTCGTTGATCTTTTCCTGCAGCTGTTGGTTGGTCTCATTGAGCGCAATGGTGCGCAGATTGACCTGCTCATCCATATGATGAAACAGTCGATGATTAATAATGATTCGTCCCACCATTTGGCAAAATAGTTGCAGCAGTCGTTCGTGCCACATATCGAAATAGTTATCTTCAGGATAGGAGACGTTTAATACGCCCAATATTTCACCTTCAGATTTGATGGGAACGCAGATTATTGATCCGTGAACCTGATCAATTTCACTACTAAGATGTTTGAATTGATGATTTGTTGCAATGGATTGGCAGTGCTCGATTTGACCGCTTTGGGCAGCGAGTCCCATTAAACCCTCACCCAGAGCAAAGGTGTTATTTGCTTGTGGCGCAGGACTCTTTGCGGGAGTGCGGGTGAACTCTGCTAATAGATCATCCCAATCTCTACCGGCGGCGTTATAGAGTAGATTATTGTCATCAAGCAGGAAGATAGAGCATCGCTCCATATCTTGATTCTGCATGAGCGATTCCAACGCCTTTTTAAGCAGCTCTTTTTCACCAATTTCGCTTATCGAAATCTCAGTAACGCCATAGAGCGCTGAAAGTGAATCGAGCAGATTTACGATATGGCGATTAAGCTCTAGTGATGCGTCTGGAGATGTTGGCTCATTCATCAGCGGAGATCAGTTGGCAAGCAGAGAGGCCATTTCGTTAATCTGATCCAACTTCTCGCGGGTGTTCTGCAGCGAGAGTTCGATATGCGCTTTAGTGATTCCCAGAGCGCTGAAGGAGTCGCTTTCATCGCTAAGGTTTTCGTGCTGATCAATGATCTGGTTGGCCCAGCGCGCAGCAACACCTTCGAGTTGAACCAGTGCCCACTCTCTGCCGCGATAGTCTCGATCATAGTGGTGTTCCATAACCAGTAGCAGTGAAGAGGGTAGGTGCCACTTGTTGCCAAGCCATACGCCTGCTTGATAGTGATCGGTATTGATCTGCTCCTGAATATGTTCTGCCAGAACCTTTTCAGGATTGGCTGCATAGTTGGTAAATGCTCGATTCATCTCATCTGGATAGAGGTGAACCAAAGCGATCAAACCGATGTTGTGCAGCAGACCTGCGACAAATACGCTATTTTTATCGGGGCCATCATCTATAGTGATCCCCTTGAAAAGCTCTTGAGCCAGTACCGAGGTCATTACGGTAGAGGTCCAGTAGCGGTCTGCCCTGAAGTTGGGGCACTTGTGGCCATCAAATACACTGGAGACAACCAGCCCGATGGTGACACTGCGTACCGTGACAAGCCCAAGGATCGAAATGGCGTGGCTGAGAGAGTTGACGCGGCCCTGCTGACCAAAGAAGGCGGAGTTGGCGAGGCCCAGCAGACGAGCGGTAATTGTCGGGGAACCCTCAAGAATTTTTGAAAGTTGATGATGGTCTATATCATGATCCTTACAGGCCTGTAGGATCTCTTCGATATTGGGTGACAGAGTAGGTAGCTCTTTCTGCTGCTGGATCTCCTGTCGTGCACGCTCTTGAGTCATAGGGTAAAACGCCTTAAATGCTTTCCATTCAGTTTTTACAATGTCTGACCATAAGAATAGGACATAAATGGCCCTAAGGGTAATATTTTTAGGGTACTTTATTCAGATTAAACTACCTTTAAGACTTATTGGCAGATCGTTGATATGATAGGGAAAATTAGAACGGTGGGATGCTACGTGTATAGGGGAGGAGCGGGAACTGTTCATGCCGGCTTATTGGATGAATAAGAATTTTGTTGCGTCTGCAGCGGTGCCGCTGGTTACCGGGCTTGCGGCAGTGTGGCTTGCATTTGAGACAGCCAATCTGACCTGGAGTATTGTTGATGGGGATGCCTCCTCGCAACAGCAGACTGGTAACCCCGTTGTGTTAATCCAGCAGCAGGCAGACCGGCCACGCTCTCTATTAAGTGATATCACCCAATACCATCTCTTTGGTAAGGCAGAGGGGCCAGTTAGTGCTCCAGTTGTTAGAGAGGTGGTTAACGCCCCCAAGACAAAACTGAATCTGACCCTAAGGGGCCTGTTCAGCTCTGATAATGGCGCATTTGCGCTGATATCGAGTGGTCGAGGCGAAGAGCAGGTCTACAAAGTGGGGATGAAGATCAATCCATCCACCATGATTGATGCGATTCATGACGATTCGGTGGTACTCAAGCGTGCTGGACGGTTAGAGGTACTCTATTTAGATGAGTCAGCAAGCAGTGCTGTTGGAGAGAGAAACCGGCAGGGGATGCGAGGCAATGTGAGTGAGTCCGTCGGTCTGGCCAATCGAAATAGTGGCAGTGCTGGTGATGCCAGATTTGGCAAACAGCGCGAGCAGCTACTGAAAAATCCACAGCAGGCGATGAGCCTGGTGAGAGCACAACCGGTCATGGTGCAGGGAAAGATGACCGGTTATCGGGTTAATCCGGGGAGTGATCCTCAACTATTTCGTGAGCTGGGGTTTCAGTCTGGGGATCTGATTCAGGAGGTCAACGGGATTGCTGTGGATAATCCCGCTAAGATTGGTAACCTGATGAATGAACTGACCAGCGCTAAACAGTTGAATGTTACCATTCTACGCTCTGGTCGCTCTCAGAATTTGATAATAGAATTTTAAAAATAATGGATAACGGAAAATTGAAAAGCGTTCTTAAAGGTGTGCTGTTGATCTGTACTCTGAGTTGGTTTGGCATCGCCTTTGCAGCAGGAACGATGACCCTGAATTTGAAAGATGCAGATATTCGCGCAGTGATTGCCACGGTATCTGAGATGACCGGGAAAAATTTTATTATCGATCCTCGGGTAAAGGGCAAGGTGACGGTACTCTCATCAAAACCGATGGATGCCGATGAGATCTACCATGTCTTTCTATCGATTCTAAACATTCATGGTTTTGCCACGGTTCCCGGCAAAGGGGCGATTAAGGTTGTTCCCGAGACGAATGCTAAACAGGGTGCGATCCCTACAATCTATAGTGATCGGGATGATGATCAGTTTGTGACACGCATTATTCCGGTAGAGAATGTCTCTGCCGCACAGCTGGTTCCGGTGCTACGCCCACTGCTGCCGCAACAGAGCCATCTTGCCGCCTACGCCACCACTAACATCCTGATTGTTTCCAGCTTGGCGAGCAACATCACGCGAATTATGGATCTGGTGAAGCAGGTCGATCAGGCCAGTGATAGTGAGATTGAACTGATTACTCTGCAGCACGCCTCTGCTGATGAGGTGGCGAGAATTCTCTCTTCGCTCACTTCGGGAGGGGCAAAAGGTACTCCTGCAGTTGGTCCTAAGATATTGGCCGATAGTCGAACCAATAGCATTATTCTCAGTGGCGACAAATCAGATCGTAAGAACATGAAGTCGATTATTGAGCGCCTCGATACCCCCTCAGGAGGGAGCGGCAACACCAAGGTGATTTATCTTCACTACGCCAATGCCAAGGATATCGCCACTGTGCTATCGGGCCTTGGCAAAAGCATTGTGGAAAAAGCGGCAACCAACGGGGGGGCGGCCAACAAGTCGGCAAACCAGATCAATATTCAGGCCGATGAGAGCACCAATGCACTGGTGATTAGCGCAGCTCCCGACGTGGTGCGTGAGCTTGAGTCGATAACCCGTCAACTCGATATCCGCCGGGCACAGGTGGAGGTTAAGGCGATTATTGCTGAGATCTCGGCAGATAAATCGGCTGAATTCGGGGTGAACTGGGCCGCCTACTCACCCGATTCAAGAGCGCCGCTAGGGGTTATTGATCTTAATGGGTCCTTTACCGGCACCGCCGCCACGATAGCTGCCGGCCAGCCGCCATCAATTGTGGGAACCATGCTCGGATTTGGAAAAGTGAATGAGTCGGGTGGCACTGGGTTTGTCGGTCTGCTGCAGGCGATTAAGGGTGATGCAGATAGCAATATTCTGGCAACCCCCACATTGGTCACCCTCGATAATGAAGAGGCCGAAATTATCGTTGGTCAGAATGTCCCATTCGTGACAGGTTCATATACCGGCACCAGCTCTACACCGAGCAATCCATTTCAAACCATTCAGCGTGAAGATGTCGGTCTAACTTTAAAGATCAAGCCACAGATCAACGAGGGTGATTCGATTCGAATGGACATCACTCAGGAGGTCTCTAGTGTCAACCTCTCGGCAGAGAGCGCGACCGATGTGATAACCAACAAACGCTCATTGAAGACTACGGTTATGGTCGATGATGGGCAGCTACTGGCTCTTGGTGGTCTGCTTGATGAGACGATGAGTGATAGTGATCGGAAGGTTCCGGGGCTTGGTGACATCCCCATCCTGGGATGGCTCTTCAGTTATAAAAAATCGACCAAGGTGAAACGTGATCTCACTATGTTTCTGCACCCCCGCATCATCCGAAGCGGTAAGCAGAGCACGGCGATCGCCAGCCGCAAATATAATCTGCTGCGTGCCGAACAGCTCAAGAGTAATGAGGAGCAGCTGGGGTTGATCAGTGGCGATGCACCGCTTGTGCCTGAGCTTGAGAGGCTACTAGAGCTGCCTCCACCGTTTGAGAAGGCCACCCAGGAGCTATCATCAGCATCTCAAACTGCTGAGTAGGCAAGTCGATGAGTGATCAGACTCTTGTTGAGAATGTCATGGATGGTGGGATGGCGACCCCTACAAGGGTTGAACTGAAACTCCCTTTCAGTTTTGCCAAGCGCCATGGACTGCTTCTGCAATGGCTGGGAGGAGAGGCGACACTCTATCATCATGCGCCACTGCCTTTGTCGGCATTGGCTGAGGTGAGACGTGCAACCGAAATTAGCCCTCGACTACAGCGTGTCGATCAGGCCACCTTCAAGCAGATGCTGCAACAGAGCTATGAACAGTCGCAAAATGAGTCGATGCAGCTGATGGATGAGATGGGTGGTGATCTAAATCTGCAGGATATAGCCGGTCAGCTCAATGAGCCTGAAGACCTGCTTGAGAGTGAAGATGATGCGCCAATTATTCGTCTGATCAATGCACTACTCTCAGAGGCGATTCGTGAAGATGCCTCGGATATTCATATCGAAACTTTTGAGAATCGGATGGTGGTTCGCTTCCGGGTCGATGGGGTATTGCGGGAAGTGCTGCAACCTCAGAAGTTGATGGCCCCACTCCTGGTTTCTCGGATCAAGGTGATGGCTAAACTCGATATTGCGGAGAAGCGTCTGCCCCAGGATGGACGTATCTCACTGCGTATTGCTGGCCGCGGGGTTGATGTACGGGTCTCTACACTGCCCGCCGGTAATGGTGAGCGAGTGGTGCTGCGTATTCTCGATAAACAGGCGGGGCGTCTCAATTTGAGCAGCCTTGGAATGGCCGATGACTGTCTCAAGCAGCTCGATCATCTGATTCATCAGCCTCACGGAATTGTGTTGGTCACCGGGCCAACCGGTTCGGGCAAGACCACCACCCTCTATGCTGCATTGGCTCAGCTCGACGCCACAAGTCAGAACATTTTAACGGTTGAAGATCCCATCGAATATGATCTGGATGGCATCGGTCAGACCCAGGTAAACAGCAAGGTCGACATGAGTTTTGCTCGTGGCCTGCGAGCAATTTTACGACAGGATCCCGATGTGGTGATGGTCGGTGAGATCCGCGATCTGGATACGGTACAGATCGCAGTACAGGCCAGTCTTACAGGACATCTGGTGCTTTCGACACTGCATACCAACACCGCAGTCGGTGCCGTCACCCGTCTGCGTGATATGGGGGTTGAACCGTTTCTGCTCTCATCAAGTCTGATTGGGGTGATCTCTCAGCGCCTGGTACGCCTGCTCTGTCCTGAGTGTAAGCAGCCCTACCAACCTCTTGAGCGTGATCGCCAGCTTTTAAAATTGAACGAATCCGATCAGCCAACACTCTACCGTGCCGGTGATGGTTGTGAGGCTTGTACCAATATTGGTTATCGAGGTCGAACCGGTATCTACGAACTGGTTTCTGTCGATGAGCATATGCGTACCATGATTCATGATGGTGCCGCCGAGCAGCAGTTAGAGGCCTATGCCCGTAGCCGCTCCGATTCACTGCAGAGTGATGGCATTCGTCGGGTGGTGAGCGGTGAGACCTCTCTGGATGAGGTGATGCGTGTTACCCAATCTGATTAGTCATCATGGGTGCATTTGAATACAGGGCGCTGGATGAGCGCGGTCGTGAAAAGCGTGGTGTAATCGAAGGTGATACCCCGAGGCAGGTTCGCCAGCAGCTGCGTGAGCAGGGGCTCACCCCAATTGGGGTTGAAGGGACAGCACAAAAAGAGGAGCGAACCATCTCCTCAGTTGGATTCAAACGGGGCATCAGCGCTACAGAGTTAGCCATCATGACTCGGCAGCTGGCGACGCTGGTCAAAGCGGCACTGCCACTTGAAGAGGCGATTAAGACGGTTGCCAAAGAGACCGAACGTCCCCGGCTTAAAAGTATGTTGCTATCGGTACGCGCCAAGGTGATGGAGGGTCATACCCTCGCTGATGGACTGGCAGAGTTCCCGAATATTTTTCCCGATATCTTTCAAAAGACGGTGGCGGCCGGAGAGGCGTCGGGTCACCTTGATCTGATCCTGGAGCGGCTTGCCGACTACACCGAAAACAGGCAACAGATGCGCCAGAGTATTCAGATGGCGCTCTTCTATCCGGCGATTCTCACCGTACTGGCGTTGGCGGTGGTATTGGGTCTGTTGGTCTATGTGGTTCCAGAAGTGGTGCAGGTGTTTGAGAGTATCGGTCAGGAGCTACCGGCGCTGACGCGAGGATTGATCGCTGTGAGTGACTTTATGCAGCAGAGTGGTCTGTGGCTATTTCTGGCTATTGTCGCTGTAGTCGTTATCTTCAAGCGGCTGTTAAAGCAGGAGGGCTTCCGTTTCAGATGGCACCAGTGGTTACATCATCTGCCGCTAGTCAAACGGCTGATTGGTGGGGTGAATAGTGCCCGTTTTGCACGCACTCTCAGTATCATGGTGGCCAGTGGTGTGCCGCTGTTGGAGGCGATGCGTATTGCCGCCGGTGTCCTCAGCAGTCTACCGATGCAGGCCGGTGTGACCGATGCAACCCATCGTGTGCGTGAAGGGGGTGAGATTGCACCGGCACTGGAGCAGAGCGGCTACTTTCCACCGATGGCAATTCACCTGATTGCCAGTGGTGAGGCGAGTGGTAATCTGGAAGAGATGTTAGAGCGTGCGGCAGAGAATCAGGAGCGTGAATTGAAGAGCATGATCGGCATGTTGATGGGGCTATTTGAGCCGCTGCTGTTGGTGACGATGGGTGGCGTTGTGATGGTGATTGTATTGGCAATACTGTTGCCGATCTTTGAGATTAATCAACTGATTCAATAACAAGAATTGGAGTGGAATGAGAGAGATGATAAGTGTGAAGAGAGAGAGTGGATTTACCCTGATTGAGGTGATGGTGGTTGTGGTTATTCTCGGTATTCTGGCGGCAGTTGTTGTACCCAGAATTATGGATAATCCGGACAAGGCGCGAGTGATTAAGGGTAAGCAGGATATTCGCGCAATTGAGAGCGCGCTCAATCTCTATAAGCTCGACAACTTCAACTATCCAAGTACCGATCAGGGGCTTGAGGCGCTGATCAATCAACCTTCGGGTGAGCCCAAGGCCAATAACTGGAAACAGGGCGGTTATCTCGGCAAGCTGCCAAAAGATCCATGGGGTAGCGACTATCTCTATCTATCTCCTGGAGCCCACGGTGAGATCGATATCTTTACCTACGGTGCTGATGGACGATCAGGTGGCGAGGGTGTTGCGGCGGATATCGGTAACTGGAATCTTGATTGATTAAGAATGATTACCAGAACTTATTAAAACAGCCAAAATCATGCAGCAGAGTAGAGGCTTCACCCTTTTAGAGCTGCTGGTGGTGCTGGTGTTAATTGGCATTGGCCTCACCCTGGCCGTGCTCTCGGTGGGGAGCGGCGGACTCAATCGGCAACTGGAGCAGGAGGCGCGTCGTTTCATCTCGTTGACCGAGTTGGCTGGTGACGAGGCGATTATTCAGGGACGTGAGTTCGGGATCGATTTCAGCAATAGTGGCTATCGCTTTCTTACGCTGGTGGATGGTCATTGGATCATCTATCAAGAAGATAAGCTCTATCGTCAACGTACCCTTCCCGACAGCGCATTTTTTAAACTATTTATAGATAACTTGCCGTTTGATCTGCCAGAGCAGTTTGTAGAGATTAAACCTGTCGTAAAGGATGAAGAGAGCCCCAGCCAACAGCACAAACCTCAGCTATTTATCCTCTCAAGTGGCGAACACAACACTTTTGAGTTGCAGCTGCATACCCCGAATGAGGCCCACTACCAAATTGATGGTGACATGATGGGGTCATTATCAATGGCACAGCTGGACAGCGAGCAATGATGCTGTCGAACGCTCAGCGTGGTTTTACCCTTTTAGAGATTCTGGTGGCGTTGGCGATTCTTGCTACAGCGATGGGTGCCCTGATTAAAGGGGGATCAGAGAGCGCATCAACCGCCAGCTATCTGCGTGATAAAAGTTACGCCCACTGGGTGGCTCAAAACCGGGTGGTTGAGCTGCAGCTCACCAAAAAGTGGCTCAGCCCTGGATCTCATAAAGGGATCAGCCAGATGGCTGGGGAGGAGTGGTTCTGGAATATTAAAGCTTCAAAGACCTTTGATGCAGCGGTGCAGCGTATCGATGTAGAGGTGCGCCGTCAGCGTGAGCACGAACGGCCACTGGTGACGCTGGTCGCCTTCCTGGCGAAAGTAGACTAGTGAGGGCGAACGATTGATGAGAGCATCTATCAAAGGTTTTACTCTAATCGAGCTGCTGATCGCACTGGTGATATTCGCCACCCTGTCGATACTTGCCTACGGTGGCATTAATACCATTATGGATGCCGATGAGCAGGTCCGTATTCATTCGGAGAGACTTAAGCAGCTGCAACGTAGCTGGATGATGATCGGCCAGGATCTGAGTCAACTTGTTGGCCGTCCGGTGCGTGATAGTTATGGAGACAGCCAGCCACCACTTCGAGCCAGTGAGTTGGGGGAGATACAGCTGGAGTTCAGTCGGGCAGGGTGGAGCAATCCTGCCGGGGTCAGACGAAGTGAGCTGCTGCGAGTGGGTTATGGTGTTGTCGATAGCCGGTTGATTCGATCAAGCTGGCGGGTTGTCGATCGGGCTCAGGATAGTGAACCGCTACAATCCAGGCTGCTTGAAGGTGTCGATGCGATCAGGCTGCGATTTATGGATCAGCAACTTGAGTGGCATCAAAGTTGGCCGCCGCTGACACTAAATACAGATACTGATGAAGCGCTGTTACCGATTGGAATAGAGGTGACTCTGGAGTTACGGAAAGAGGGTGAGATCAGGCGCCTGTTCCGAACAGTGGACTTTATCTGGTGATGGCTACAACAGTGACCCTCTCTGGTATGTACCGGCGTCAACAGGGCGTTGCTCTGATCACCGCAATGCTGGTGGTTACGCTGGCAACAATTCTTGCGGTCGGTATGATCTCACGTCAGCAATTTGATATTCGCCGTACCGGAAATCTACAGCAGTTGGAGCAGGCGTTGCTCTACCATATGGCTGTTGAAGATCATGCCACACCACTCCTGCAAAAATACTGGGATGAGATTGAGTTTGTGAGTCGAGAAAGTTTCGAGGCCTACACCGCTCTGTCCCCTATCGGCTATCAGGAGGATATCGAGGGCGGCACGATTAGTGTGTCACTTACATTAGAGCAGCAGGGACGTTTCAATATCAATAATCTGGTCAAACAGGGCAAGGCTGATGAAAAGCGTGTGGCACAGTTTCGGCGATTGATGAATGTGCTAGAGATTGAAGCGGTTCCGGTAGATGCAATTATCGATTGGCTCGATGCCGATCAAGAGGTGACCTATCCCGATGGTGCGGAAGATGGAGACTACCTGGGATATGAGATACCCTATCGGAGTGCCAATCGAGCGATGGTTGATCGTAGTGAGTTGATGCTGGTGAAGGGTGTTGAACGTGAGATGTATGAGAAGTTGTTGCCACATATCAGCGTATTGCCAGAAGGGAGTAAAATGAATGTGAACTGGATGGATAGCAATCAGCTCATGGCGCTGGATGCAGAGATAACACAAGGTGATGCTGAATCATTAATCTCCGTTCGGGATGGCAAATCATTTGAGAGCGTTCAAGATTTTATAAAACAGGATGCATTGGCTGGCAGAACCATCGATGAGGATGGATTAACCGTGAGTAATGATTACTTTATGCTGCACACAACAGTAGAGATAGATCGCCTGCAGCAGAGATACCTCTCTCTGCTCAAGAAGGGAGAAAATAACAAAATGAGCACCATAAAACGTAGCAGGGAGCTCTATTGATGGCTGTCGCAACACTCTATCTCTACTGGGGTAAGAGTAGCCCCGAACTCTTTCGCTGGTTTGTCTCACAAGATGGATCAACCACTCAGTCGGGAGAGTCATCCCTGCAACGGTTGGCCGATCAATACAGTGCGCTGCAGACCACACTGCTGGTGCCGACAGAAGATCTGCTGATCACTGACGTCACAATACCAACAAACAGATCTCAGAAAGTGCGTCAGGCGGTTCCCTATGCGTTGGAAGAGCAGCTGATAGATGACGTGGAGCTGCTTCACTATGCGATTGGCTCTTTGAATGATGATGGTTCCAGAACGGTTATAGCCGTTAAGCGAACCAAAATGGTTGAGTGGCTACAATCCTTTGATGATTCCGGGCTGCGTCTAACCCATCTGTTACCCGATCTCTTCAGCCTGCCTCAAGTAGAAAATGGCTGGACCCTGCATGTTGAAAACGAACGAGCCCTTCTAAGAACCGGAGAGCAACAGGGATATGCCCTACCGATTGATGGCTTAAATGATCTGATCAATAGTGAACTCGCTTCATTGAATCGGGATAGTGGTACAGCGCCCGATAAAATTGTGCTGATCGATTGTCGTAGTGAAGGGGCTCAAAATAGTGAACTGCTATTTGAACTGCCGGTTGAGTCTCTGCCTTGTCTAGAGAAGGGTGGTGAACAAATTGCCAATTCACTAAACAGTGCGCCGGCACTAAATCTATTGCAGGGCGATTTTAGTCGTAGTGTTCAAATCTGGCGTCACCTAAAGCCGTGGCGAGCTGCCGCTGCCATGGTTTTGTCGGTCATGCTGTTACAGGGTGTTAGCTCAATGATCGAGCTGCAACGTCTAGAGACAGTTGATGCTCAACTTCAGGCCGATATTGAAAATCTCTATCGTGATACCTTCCCCAACGCACGAAAGATCATCAATCCCCGATTGCAGATGGAGCAGAAGCTCAAGGCGCTGTCGGGTCAAAATGGTGAAGGGAGCTTTAGCCGGTTGGTTATTGCAACCGCACCGATTGTCGCCTCAGTCGATGGCAGTCAGATCGACGTGATGCGTTACAAGCAGAATAGTCTTGAGCTGGATATAGCGCTGAAAGATCTCCCTTCGCTTGATCAGCTCAAAGAACAGCTCAATAAAAAAGGTCTCACCTCAACGATTAAAAATGCCTCGTCAACAGGTGACAGGGTGACCGGACGCATCACCGTTAGTGGGGGCGCATCATGAGAAATTATTGGGACAACCTGCAATCAAGGGAGCAACTGATTGTCGCCTTTGCAATGATTGCGCTGCTGATCACTGTGATCTTCCTATCCGTTGTTGAACCTCACCTGGAAAGAAAAGGGCAGCTACAGAGAGATGTTCAGATCAAGCAGGAGAATCTGAACTGGATGCGCATAAAGGCACCGCTATTTAAGGGAGAGAAAAAGAGCATAAGCCGTACAGGACAATCACTGATGAGTGCCATCGATCAATCTGCGCGAGAGGATGGTCTCAATAGTGCGATTAAAAAGATTCAGCCTGAAGGTAAGCGAGTTCGTGTGCAATTTGAACAGGTTGTGTTTGATCGCATGATTAACTGGTTATCAAAAATTGAGCAGCAGTTCGGTTATCAGGTCGAAGGATTAGTTGTAGAGCGTGATGATAAGGTGGGATTGGTTAACGCCAGAGTTGTGATAGGTGAGGGAAGTTGAAAAAGGGTATTCGTTGGGGAGGAATTTTTGTTGTTATCTATATCCTCGCTCTACTCATTCAGCTACCGGCTAAATTTAGCTATGAGAAAATTGTTCCTGCAGTCGGTATTGTACCGAATCCTAATCTAACGGTTCAGAGCATTTCGGGAACCCTCTGGAGGGGTGAGGTTGCTGATCTGCAATACCGACAACAGCCGTTAGGCCTACTAAAGTGGAACCTGAATCTTCTACCGCTATTGATCGGTGAGCTGAGTAGTTCATGGTCCGTTGAACATGCAGCTGGCCTGCTCCAAGGTGATGTATCAGTTGATGGTGAAATTATCACACTGAATGAACTGCAGGGAAAACTACATCCTTCAATGCTGTTACCTCTTTTTCCATTTACCCCCTTTACTGTCGACGGGATGTTAACGATTGATATGAAAAAGCTGCAGCTAACGGGGAATCGTCCATCGCTGCTATTGGGTAAAGTTGAGTGGCAACAGGCTCAGGTGACCATGACAGAACCACTCGATTTGGGAAACGTTGACCTGATCTTTGATACCAATCAGGAAAATGGTGAGATCACCGGCCAGGTTACAAATCTGGAAGGAGCACTCGAAATCAGTTCGAAAATCATAATACAGGCTGATGGAAGCTACCAGATTGAAACCAGCCTTAAACCGCGCAATAGCAGAGATCAACAACTGACCAATATGTTATCGATTTTGGGAAAGCCTGATCGAAGCGGAGTGATTCGTTTCAGTCAAAATGGAAAAATTTAAAAACTGAGATAAGGGATTTCTATCTTAAGCAGTGGATATCTGCGATCTTTCTATTGGGAAAGTTAATGGATGCTGTTGATAGCGTCAGCAAGCGGCCAGTAGCGGAAGCTAGACACTGCGACCATTTGAGACCGGTAAGTACGCAACAGCAGACATTCTAACGGGTCCCGATTTGCTTAATTTGATAATGAGACCCCATCAGGCTAGTATCCATATAAAACAGGGGGTTACATGGATGTATTAAAAATCACTAATTTAGCTATACGGACCCGAAGGGGTCCGTATAGTAACTGTTAAAATTACTAGGAGAGAAAATGAAGTTCATAGTGACGGGAATACTTATTGCTTTGGTTAGTCAAACAGCGCTTTCGGCCGCTTGGATGAATGGAAATAAAGTTCAAGAGGTTGCTATTAAATACGGAAATGGATGTGTCACGTTGACCAATGGTGAGGTAGTCAAGTTAGATTTAACAACCGATGTTGGTAAGGCTGAGTTCTCGCTAGCGTTGGCTGCTAAGACATCTGGTAAAGAGTTAGATGTATATCAAAACGATCAAGCTTTTGTTGGAGGTTGTGATTCTGGTGATACAGTAAAGCCTCATTCGATGCTTCGAGTCGATAATTAAAATTTAACAATCAGCTGCATGACGACGTCTTAAAGCTGTGGCCAAAAAAGCAGGCCACAACTTTATGCCGCGCATGAGCTGGGCGTTGAATGTCCGCTGTGGAGGAGGCTGCAGACTCTCAGTTAGCCATGGGCTAATGTCGCCTTTGGTCGCACATCGGAATTAGTCTCGTGCTAACGGATTATTCGGGCGGAGCCCTCACCCCTTCGGGGTCGTTGTCGCAAAGCTCCAACGTTCCTCCTCCCTTTGGTCGGAG
>JAPHSO010000163.1 GCA_026193675.1 Gammaproteobacteria bacterium
ATATTGTAGTGAAGACGGGTGATTTGCAGATTATCGATGCAGTGGCCTCTACAGTTCGTGTTTGGAAGTCAAAAAATTCGACAAAGGTGAAGTCGCTTACCGCGCGTATCAAAAAAATCAGCAAGGATAATATTAAGAACATCTCCGCCTACCCTGGGATGTTCGCCCTCTCTCTGGATGATGACAGAGATGGTAAATTTGTTAATAAGGCATTGAAATCGGCGAAAACTCTTACTGCGCTATCGTCTATTGCCGCTATGAGCGGAACACAACTAAAGACAACTCAACTATCCAAAGTTATTGAAAGAGTAGTAGAGGAAGGTGATAGTGAGGCTGGAGACGTGATTGGCGGTATTTTGCGTAACAAGCCACGCTTTATTCAGGAATTATATAAAAATAGGGACTACACCAACTATCTGAATGCAGTGAAACTGACACCAGAACTGGAGTCGGGATCGGCTGCCGAAAAGCGTTTAAACAAGGTGTTATCTCGAACCGGCGGAGTAATAATTAAGAAGGTTTTTGACTGGGATATTTCGATTATCGATATACCCATTCTTAGTGTGCACATAAATCATTGCCAGAGTAGCGGGGTATGCAGCAGTGGTGATCCATCATACGCTACAGGCTTTCAGAAGGGCGATGCCCTTTATCGTGACCTGGATATCTCACTTTCTGCCAATCATTGGCACGGTGGCCTTTTTTACAAGTTTACCGCAGATGAGGGGATTGGCTCTCTAAAAATATTGCACGTTAGTAAAGGGACCGGAACGGGTAGCAACCTTGTTAAACAGATCACGGCAACTGGTGACTTTTCATCACCCAATATAAGTTTTTCCTCAACAATGAGTAATCTAAGGGAAAAACTTATTTATAAATTCTGTAATAGCAATAATTCGTTGAAGTTTCGAGCGATCAAGACTGTACCAAATATTACTCGGGCCCAACGTAACAGTGTTATCAGTGTCGCTGCCACATTGCAGAGCTACGGTTTTAGCTACACCTGGGCGGATATGATGGACTACAAGGGCTGGGGTTGGAGTGGTGCCTATTCGGATATTGATGAGATGCGCTGCGATGGCCTGATTGAGTTTGCCTATGAGAAAAATAGTCTACGGGTCTGTAAAGGTGATGACAGTAGTGAATGGAACATAACACGCAGTGGTGCCAAGTATCCGGAAAATCATAATGACTTCCATAATTTCAGTCTCAATGACGGAGAGCTTTGTCCAAAAGTACAATCGGGCGAAGAGGGAACAAACTCACGCTTCATCACTCCAGTGGAAGAGGTTCCTGTAATCGACATGTTCAAGGTGTGTTGTTCTTTAAATGGGGCAGTACAGATACAGTTCATGGCGAGTGCACGCATGTCTGATGTGGTATATGCAAGAATTCGGGTACGCAAGAGGTCGCAGTCTGGCTTCCGCATCATCAAGAGTCTTCCCCCAGGAAAAGTTGCCGTATGGAAGACGGTAAGTGTGAATTCAGGACAGGTAATCAATGTCATATGGTATGGGGAGAGAGTTGGCGCATCTTCCTTTAAGGGCATAGATGGTGAGTATGAGTTCACCCTTCAGGTTATTGATGAAGGGGGAAATGTGAGTCAGGAGATTTGTCGATCAATTGACGTTCACTGGTAGAGACAACACAACTAAAGGGAGTTAATTAACTATGGCAGAGAAAGATAACGCAATGAAGTCGGAGGTTCGGCAGAATAGTACGCCGGGAATAGTCTCCGTTTTACGTTTTTTTTCACGTGCGGGATTATGCCCGGAACTTGAGGAACGAACGAATATGCCGTCCGGTTGTTATGCACCTGAAAAGCCACCAAAACGTCCTGATCCATCACAGTATAGTCAGATGGAACGATTTAACTCCGGGCAAGGTATAAGTTATGACAGCCCGGATATTATTACCAACCAGCACAACAGTGGTTTGTGGCCAAGTATTGATGTTACCGTTCGCAACCTCTCAGCCGATGCTCCAGCCGTTGGTGTTCATGTACGTCTGGATTACAGTCGCTACGGCATCGGCTTTCCGATGAGCGAATTGTTCTCAATGTCTGTCGACCTCAACAGGTCAGGTGTAAATGGTGCGGAGAAAAAATTGAGTTATCCGACGCCTCAGTGGCTGAGGGATGAGCATCAAAATATTGCCGTTCGTGCAACCATTTCTCACCCGCATGATCGCAAAAACACTAACAATATAGGAGAACAAGCATACTCAGGAAGCAGAGTAGAGAAAGGGACTACTGCCACATTCGATTTTGACATATACAACTCTACCGGTAGCGGTAACACCTTTGTTCTCTATGTGCAGGAGTCGGACTGGAATGCACAACTAAGTGAAACGCATGTGCAGTTAATGCCAGGGCAGTCAAAGACAATTACTCTTAGCCTACAGGTTCCGCAAAACGAGACCAATAACAAGTCTTTTAATGTTATTGCAATGGTCGGTAATCGCCTCTACGGCGGTATTTTTCATAATTTTGATATTGACTGATCAGGGAGGATTTACAATGTTTGGAGTACGTAACAATTGCGAGCTGGTGCACGCCTATCTGGGTGGCTATGCTGGCATATTTACAGCAATACTGTTGCTAATGGGGCTGGCCATGCCAGCAGGGAGTATGGAGAGTGTGCAACTTTCACTGCTAACCGCTGTGTTTGCCATAGGCTTCATTACTTTTCAGTTTGTGCTTCTGTACCGGCAGAGATTTACAAGATTTTTTCCTTCTGTAATTTTGCCAGGAATTCTTTACGGATTTATTCTTTACCATATTATGCTGTTGGTGCAGTCGATTCAGATTGCTGTACTGATGTTGCTATTTTTAATTGGTGTGGTTATTGGCGTAACACTTGGACGTGTATTGTGCGCAGCTTGCAATAGTAAAGCTGACGTTCTGACGCACAAGGCTTAAGGAGGAGTTCATGCTAACTTGCGGATCATTAAAGGAAGTCGTCAAGACTACATGGGATCAACTCAAAGGTCTTTTCGGAATTGTCGCCCTGATTACCATTGCAATTGAGATCATTGGCTACATCAAGGGTGTCGATAAGGTCGTTGGCGTATTTAAAACGGTGGTTGAGTTTCTGGGGGTGAGTTCACTCGGTGGTTTCGTCATATGGGCGATAATTGTCTACCTGGTTTCTGTTTATGTAATATTCAGGCTTTGGTACGACAACTGTGTTGCCGATCAAGCTGGAGGTGTTCGCTGTATTACCGGTGTTGTTGAAGCGGTACATGGTGAGGACCTTGGGGCTTTACTTGATAGTGAGCACCCACACATTGAGCTGGTGAGCCGTTCACACTATTGGCCGCTTATTGAGCTCAACGCAGATCATATCTTCTGCTCTGATGCCGGATCCCCCATGATGAAAATTTATTTTAAATCTAGCAGGATATGCTCGATTAAAGGGGGGGCAACCATTGGCGCTGCGGTGGCCGGTGCAGCTGGGGTAGTTGCCGCCGCTGCTGCTGCTGCAGCAATCGGCTGTGCGACGGTTATCTTCTGTGCACTTGCCCTGCTGGTCGCTGCGTTAATCGTAGTTGCGGCTGCCATAGCGGGTGCATTTGCCGGTGCGGGTATTGCTGCTGCAGCTACGGACGAGGACAGCGCTGAATACGATGATGGTGTTGGTATTCAAAAAGGGGACTACTTGAATGCCAAAGGGCCGTCGGCAAAGAATATGAACTTCAAGGGGGCCATTGTTCAGTATTTCAACAATGAAGTTACCCTTTTGGGGCGCTCACCGGGTACAAGCTTTTTTTCCCCATTTCATGAAAGCTCGTTTTCCCATAGCGACCCTGATGCAAGTATTCCAAATGATATGGATATCTGCTATCCGGGAGAAATACCTGTCGTGGAGTAAAATTGGAACTAAAGAGGTCAGAGTCTGAGGGAGCTTCACAAATTGTGCACGAGCCCTCTTTACCCCCCTCTCCCTCAGGGAGAGGTTGGAGTGAGGGGGGCCTCTTTTAACCTCATGATGCTTGGGAACATCGTTGCTAACCGATTAAGTTGCCGCAAATTATTCGTCGCTAGAGAGCTGGTTTATTCAAATCCAGAAAAATATGGCAAATATGGAGATCATGCTCAGGCCCCATTTACCTCCACATCTTCGACATACAGTCGTACTGGTGGCACCTTGTACAAAACCACCACCTACCACTCAGGGCAGATGGGACTCTGGTGGCGGGGATCTGCAGTGGGTGCCTTTGAGCTCTCCCTAATCGACTCGGTCGGGCTAGATAGGATGTTGAAGTAGATAGCAGATCTCCTCTGCCCCTTTGTAAGTGCAACTAACAAGCCCCAATCTGGGGCATGTTGTTGATCTTTTCTTTATAATACCCAGATGCCTATACAACACGCCTGCATCTCTCAAATCTCCTTCTCTCCTGAGTCGGGTCTTTCCAGGAAACGGCCCAGTAGTGAGCTGCCCACAGAGGGGGGGAGTGAACAGCTGCTGGCTGATGTTAAGCGCTCTTTCCTGGCCCGTATTAGCCGTGAACATGGTAGTTTCGGTGTAGAGAGGGCGGAGCGGGTCTTTGGTGAGGAGCTGGGCAAGTTCCTCGATAACAGCGCCACCTTTCTGGAGATGTGTGAAGCGCTGGCCCAGAATATGGAGAGTCTGATTGAGAGCCAGAAGGTGTCTTTTGATGGCCATCTTCTCTTCTTTATCGAGAAGTCACTGGGTAATCACTTCTTCTATCTGTTTGTGACCGGGATGAATGAGTCGCTGACCATTGATGCTGATCTCCAGATCACCACCAGCCGCTCTGTCGATACCTCTTCATCACTCTACGGGATTAAAGTGGACCTGATTGAGTGGCGTGAGCATAAACATTACGCCTATATCTCGCTATTGCCACCACGGCAGCAGGATATGGCTGCGCTGTTCTACCAGTACACCGGATTTGTAAACGGTATCGATAAGAGTGAGCAGACGCTTACCTTCCTCAATGGTATTGAGAACTTCACTCAGGCGATACCAGAGGAGCAGCAGAAGGATTACCGCGATAAAGTGGTTGAATACTGCGTAGAGTGCGAAGAGATGGACAGCCCGGTCGATCTGTCGATTCTAGCTCGTGAGGTGGAGGGTATCGATAGGGATGAGTTCCTTACGGCGATGTCGGACTATACTCCGGATGATAAACAGAAGCTGATGATGGATCGTCGCAGTCTGCGTCAATACGTTAAGTTTGCCGGGCGTGAACGTGACCTGGCGATCAGCTTTTCGGCACATCAGCTCAATAATCGTGTTCAGTATGATGCCGGCAGTGATACTTTGAGTATCAAAGGGCTGCCCAATGCGTTACGTAAGCAGCTATTGGGACACCTTAAAGAGGAGTAGTTTAATTGAACATGGATAGCGCAAAACTTCTAAAGTATTCCCTGCTGGCCGGTGCACTCTATTTTGCGGCAATCTCAGTTGTTCATGTGCTGGGTGTTAAGATTCCTGGGTTATTCATCTATTACAATGTCCCATCACATCAGTATCAGGACAATATCATCTCTTTTCTGGCGTTTGGCTGGGCCGCCTTTTTCTATTCAGGAGCCCACAATTTAAATATTGTAAAAGCGATACTTTTAGCGGCTGTGGTTGCTCTACTGGGTTTAGCCAATATTAATATCTCCACTAACTTTTCTCTCCTGTCAGAAGGTATCTCTGTCACACCATTCTGGCTGCAGTTTATTCTGCTATGTTTCTATATCGGGTGGTTGGCACTTTTATCATTTAAGGTTCAGGCTACAAAGTGATCTCCGTTCATGTCCAGAGCTGATACCGTTGTTGTACTCGACTTTGAGACCACCGGTCTCTCTCCCAATATGGGGGATCGAGCCATTGAGATAGGCGCAGTCCTTATTGAAGATGGTGAGATCACCGGGCGCTTCCAGCAGTTGATGAATCCCGGCCGGCTAGTCGATAGCTTTATTGAGGACTACACCGGTATCACCAACGAAATGCTGGTCGATGCGCCACCCTGTAGCGAGGTGATGGATCAATTTGCCGATTTTATCGGTGACTATAATCTGGTGGCTCACAACGCCTCATTTGATCAGCGCTTTCTCGATGCGGAGCTGGCCAGAATCTCACGTAGATATAGCGGACAGTTTGCCTGTTCAATGCTTGCCGCACGTAGACTGTTTCCCGATGCGCCCAATCATAAGCTGGGTACATTGGTGGAGTATGCCAATATCTCTGCGGATGGTGCCTTTCACCGGGCACTATTCGATTCTGAGATGGCAGCCAAGTTGTGGCTCGCCATGCTGGAAGATATTGGTGAGCGCTACGATCTTTGGGAGGTGCCGTTTGATCTGATCCAAAAGCTGACCAAAACTCCAAAGGGCTCAGTGCATAAATTATTCCAAAACCGATGATCACTATTCGAA
>JAPHSO010000318.1 GCA_026193675.1 Gammaproteobacteria bacterium
CCCAGTAGGTTTTGGGAAGTTTAAATTTTGGAGAGGCAATTTGGTTTTGAAGCGGGCCGTTGTCGGTCAGTAGCAGCAATCCCTCACTATCAAAATCGAGTCTTCCAGCAGGATAGACCCCCTTTAATTCAATAAAAGGGGCGAGAGTCCGTTTCTCGCCTTCAGCACTAAATTGGCAGAGTACTTGAAAGGGTTTGTTGAACCGAATTGTGGTCATTGGGTTATTTTTTCCAAAGATATGTTGAAAACAGGCTCAAGATACTCAATTACACTCTATAGCTACCGCTTTTTCGCACATTCTTCACTTTTATGGTCGAGAAATCCACTGCTGCAAAAGGATAGAAAGTGGCTAAAATGTGAGAAACAGAGACTTTTTGTGACACGATGAGTGATATAGATAAAGAATCAGACGAAAACTTTGATGACGATGGTGACCACGGTGTCGTGGTTGAGCGCAGTAAGCCAAAGCTGAAACGGCCACCAATGTATAAAGTGTTGCTGAATAACGACGATTATACTCCTATGGAGTTCGTGGTTCTGGTGCTGGAGAAGTTCTTCGGCAAGGATCGTACGATGGCAACAAAAATTATGTTGGCAGTGCATCATGAAGGGTATGGTATTTGTGGTGTCTATAGCCGTGATGTGGCCGAGACCAAGGTGGCCCAGGTGAATGATTTTGCCCGTGCCAATGAGCATCCATTGCTTTGCACCTTAGAGGCCGAATAGAGGTGTAATTGCATTCCGATGCAATCTAAGCGGTTGTTGAACTGCCTGCCTCACAGTATGTCTAATTAGGACAGTTACAGAATATATGATGAAGAGTGATACCTATGTTAAGTAAAGAGCTCGAAATTTCCATCAACCGTGCATTCCAATATGCCCGTGCCGAGTCACATGAATTTGTGACGGTCGAACATCTTCTCTGGGCCATTATCGATAGCCCCAAGGTGATTCCTGTACTGAAGGCGTGTGGTGCCAATATCGAAAAATTGCGTGATTCTTTGATTCACTTTATCGAAGAGACCATTCCGCCAATGCTTGAACCCGAGCAGGAGACTCAACCGACACTCGGTTTTCAGCGTGTGATCCAGCGTGCAGTATTTCAGGTGCAGTCATCTGAGCAGCCCGAGGTGACCGGCTCAAATGTGCTGGTGGCAATCTTTAACGAAAAGGAGTCGCAAGCGCTATTTCTGTTAGAGCAGAATGGTGTTGATCGTCTCAGTGTCGTTGAGTATCTCTCACACGGTGATGATGATAGTGAGCATAGCCTGGTTGAAGGTGGTGATGTCGATGGTGACGGAGAGACTCAAGAGAGCCCTCTGGTCAAATATGCGACCAATCTCAATAGTCTGGCGGAGAAAGGAAAGATCGACCCCCTCATCGGACGGGCCACTGAGGTGGAACGGATGATTCAGATCCTCTGCCGTCGCCGCAAGAATAACCCACTATTGGTGGGTGAAGCGGGTGTGGGTAAGACCGCACTGGCTGAAGGACTTGCCAAGAAGATTGTCGATGGTGTGGTGCCTGAAGTGCTCAAGAATACAACGATTCACTCCCTCGATTTGGGCGGCTTGCTGGCCGGTACCAAATATCGTGGTGATTTTGAGAAGCGCCTTAAGGGTGTACTCAAACAGCTTAAAAATGAGCCCGATTCGGTGCTGTTTATCGATGAGATCCATACCATTATTGGTGCCGGATCCACCTCGGGTGGCTCAATGGATGCATCTAACCTGATAAAGCCGATGCTGGCCTCGGGAGAGCTTCGCTGTATCGGCTCTACCACCTATCAGGAGTATCGCGGCATCTTTGAGAAGGATCATGCCCTCTCCAGGCGCTTTCAGAAGATCGATGTGGTCGAGCCCACAGTCGAGGAGACCATACAGATTCTTCAGGGACTCAAGAGCCGCTATGAGGAGCACCACGAGGTGACCTACAGCGATGAGGCGATCCGTGAGGCGGCCGAGCTCTCAGCAAAATATATGCATGACCGTCATCTGCCTGACAAGGCGATTGATGTGATCGATGAGGCGGGAGCGGGCGAACGCCTGAAGCCTGAGGCTGAGCGCAATAATCTGATCGATACCGATACTATTGAGAGTGTCATCGCCAAGATTGCACAAATTCCGACCAAGCAGGTCTCTACCTCAGATCGTCAATCGCTACGTAATCTAGAGCGCGATCTCAAATTGATGATCTACGGTCAGGATGAACCAATTAGCTCTCTTGCCACAGCAATTAAACTTTCTCGCTCCGGTCTGGGGCAGGAGTCGCGTCCTGTCGGTTCATTCCTGTTTGCCGGCCCTACTGGTGTCGGTAAGACAGAGGTGACCCGTCAGCTGGCCAAGGTGATGGGGATTGAGCTGATTCGTTTCGACATGTCTGAATATATGGAGCGTCATACCGTTTCACGCCTGATTGGGGCACCTCCAGGCTATGTTGGATTTGACCAGGGCGGTCTACTGACCGAAGCGATCACCAAGACGCCTCATGCAGTGCTGCTGCTCGATGAGATCGAGAAGGCGCATCCTGAGGTCTACAACATTCTGCTGCAGGTGATGGACCACGGCACTCTGACCGATAACAACGGTCGTAAGGCTGACTTCCGCAACGTGGTGATTGTGATGACCACCAACCTTGGGGCTGAGGCACTGGCCAAGCGTTCCATTGGATTTACTGAACAGGACAATACGACTGATAGTGGTGAAGCGATTAACCGCCACTTCACTCCTGAATTCAGAAACCGTCTTGATGGCATTATCCAGTTCAAAGCACTCGACGATGAGTCGATTCTTCAGGTTGTGGATAAATTCCTTATTGAGCTGGAGACCCAGCTTGAATCGAAGGGGGTTGCCATGGAGGTTAATGACGAGGTTCGTCAGTGGCTTGCTGTGAAAGGCTTCGATAGCACCATGGGTGCGAGACCGATGGCGCGTCTTATTAAGGACGAGATCAAGCGTCCTCTGGCCGAAGAGCTGTTATTCGGAAAACTGGAGCACGGTGGACGTGTACTCGTTAATGTAGAGGATGGAAAGCTCGCGTTTACGATAGAGGCGAGAGAGCCTGGTGAGGCCGGAGAGGCTGAAGAGGAACACGTTTAAGGGATTCCCCATGGTTGCAGCCAACAGTGAGTTGGCGGCAACCAGGTCAGATCGCTTTATTAGCTGGCTCTGAAGGTGATACGTCCCTTGCTGAGATCGTATGGGGTCATCTGTACAGTGACCTTGTCACCCGTCAGGATACGGATATAGTGCTTGCGCATCTTGCCAGAGATGTGAGCGGTCACAATGTGACCATTCTCTAGTTCTACACGAAATGTGGTGTTGGGAAGAGTCTCGACGACTGTTCCTTCCATTTCAATGCCTTCTTCTTTTGCCATGTGTTGCTGATACCTCAAAAAATGTGCGACGAATTCTGCCCCAATTGGCGCTGAATTCAAAGTGATTTATTGGTAAATCGTGAATTAATGACCATTTAAGCAGGATATGAGTTAGATCTAGCGGTTTTTCAGCAATTATTTGGGCAGAGGGCTCCATGATTGACTGGCGAATATCGGTATTTAATACCATAATAATAGAAGAAATTACTAACCTTATGGAGTCCCTCAAATATGTACGGCGAACACCACAACCTTATTAACGAACTTCCAGAATATACCGATAAAATTCATGAGCTTAAGACGAGCAACGCACATTTTTCCAGACTGTATGACGAATACCACGATGCAGATAAAGAGGTTCGTCGTATTGAGCAGGAGATTGAGACGCCATCTGATGATTACACCGAAGAGGTAAAGAAGAGGCGTCTAAACCTGAAGGACCAGCTATTTGATATGCTTAAAAGCTGAGCAGAGATACAAAAAAAGCGGTAGCCGATTAAGTCGGGTGCCGCTTTTTTTTGTTTAAATTTTCAGCTCAGCTCTCTGTTGCATTAACTCTTCTTGCTCATTGCTAACGATTCGAAAATGTCCCATATAGCAGAAGCTCAATCCAAACAGCGGATGTTTCAGGGTGAAATCGAGCTCAATCTGCTCACTGTCCAGACCACGCTCAATGATGGTGCCACTACCTAGTAGTAACCAGTCGGGCAGCCTGAGGTGTAGAGGGCCAATTCTCCATAGATAACCTGCAGTGGTGTAACAGAGTGCACCCTCATCAACTGAGAGCTTCAGTCGTAGGCCCAGGCCAAAGCGGACAAACTCAACCACCATATTGTCACCCAAATACTCCATATGAGAACTGAATGGATAGGGGGCGTGATTAGGGAAATAAAATAGTCGATGCCAGTGTAGGTTGTTGTTCTTGCAGTAGTTGTTCACCTCCACAGGTATATCTTTACCTCGATATGGAACCAGCGCACCAAAGAGACGCCCAAGCAGGATGATGTGGGTCACCCATAAACTGTGAAATACGTTGCTCAACTCACCACGTAATTGCAGCTCATGCTCACCATTAGGGTGCAGGTTGTAGTGGTTGCGTATCGTAGGATGCAGATTTTCCCACTCACTACCGAGGACCTGGGCGATAAGTGGCGTGGTGGTTGAAATGATATTTCCTGGCGCTGCTATAGGGACAGTCGTTTAAATATCATTTCTGGAATAGAGCGAATAATGAACATAATCAGTGCCCAGAAACCGGGGAGATAGACCTCTCCTTTTCTTTTGTTAATGGCCTTAATGATCCCCCTGGCAATCGCATCTGGTTTGACCCACAGCAGTCCTTTATCAAATTCCTTAGTCATCGGCGTGTCGACGAATCCAGGTTTAATGGTTAGAACATTAACGCCAGATTTGAATAGGCGATTGCGTAGCCCCTGCATAAAGACACTCACCATCCCTTTAGCTGCACCATAGATATAGTTTGATTGCCGACCTCGATCACCTGCCACAGAACTGATGACCGCAATGGTGCCAAAGCGTTGCTGTTCCATCCGGTTGGCGAGGTGGGTGAGTAGTGAAATGATCGAGATGGCGTTGGTGTTGAGTTCGGCAAGTGTCTTTTCAACATCGGCTGCACACTCATTTTGATCGGGCAGGGTGCCGTGGGCGATGAGGACAATATCGACACGCCCCATCACATCGAACACTTTATCTATCAGGGGGCCATGTTGCTCAAACTGGTTAAGGTCCAATGTTTCGGTATGTACGGAGGCTGCTCCACGAACCTGTAGATCAGCGCAGTTACGATCGAGTTGAACCTTGTTGCGAGCCACTAGAAACAGATTGTTACCTCCAGCCTGTGCGTAGATGCGAGCGGTGGCTCTGGCTATTGCAGAGGTGGCGCCAATGATGAGAATATTTTTAGACATTTTTTATTTCCTAAAGCCCCAGTCTTTCTGACTGAAGCGAATTAAAGTGTTCGGTTGCACCATATTTGTGGCGAATCTCCATAAACTGCTCCCAGCTGGGATAGCTCTGTTTGAATGTTGCCTCACTCATGCGTGCATCCTTGGTGAGATAGATGCGCCCGCCATATTCCAGCACAATCTGGTCGAGCTCATTAAGTAGTTGTAACAGATCGGGCTCCCACTTGAAGTCGAGTGCAAGGGTATAACCCTCTATCGGGAAGGAGAGCAGGTTTTTGTTCTGAGCTCCCAGCTCTTTAAGCACCGCCAGGAATGAGCCCTTTTTAGAGGCGCTGATCCGTTGGAGTATTTTTGTCATCCCCTCAAGACCGGCCGTTTTGGGGAGCACAAACTGATATTGCAGAAAACCTCGTCTGCCGTAGAGGCGATTCCAGTGATGTATCGAGTCGAGTGGGTAGAAATAGGGTTCGTAGTGGACCTGTTGTTGGCTCACTGTTTCACACACTTTATGGTAGTAGAGGGTGTTGAAGGCCTGAATGGTAAATCGATTGAGCAGGGTGGTCGGCATATCAAAAGGGATACTCTTGCTATGACCGCTCTGCATATCCAGTGTGCCGCTCTCATCATGCTCCCCAAGATAGAGCAGGGATCGTCCAAGAGCGTTGCCACTGGCAAGGCAGTCGATCCAGGCGACTGAATAGGTTGCACTTCGGTTCGCCTCAAACAGCTGGAACACCTCTTTAAGATTGGCCGCCTTGAGCGTCTGCTGTCTGATTGTCGTGCTCTGAATCGGTAACAGTTTAATGGTGGCGCTGACAATGATTCCCGTCAGCCCCATACCACCGCAGGTGGCACGAAACAGGTCGCTGTTCTGTTGTGGCGAACAGCTCACCATCTCGCCGGAACCGATGAGCAGTTCGATGGAGGTGACGTGGTCACAGAAGCTACCAATCTTGTGGTGATTCTTGCCATGCACATCGGAGGCGATGGCTCCACCGACCGAGACAAACTTGGTGCCTGGGGTGACGCTCAGGAACCATCCCCTTGGAACAAATACCTTTAAGATCTCCTCAAGCGTGGTGCCGCCGGCACAACGGAGCTCACCGCTCTGTCCATTGAAGGCGATAAGGTTATCGAGCTGCTGAGTTGAGATGATCTGAGTGGCAAGGGCGCTATCGCCATAGCTGCGGCCCATACCCCGGGCGATGCTGTTCAACGCTGTAAGGTCGATATTCTCAAATCGAGCAGGCACAGCTATCTCCGCATCAACGACTGGATAGCGTCCCCATCCTGAGATTAATTGGTTAGACATCTATAGATAACGCTCACTAAATGGACAGCTTCCTGCGTCGGTGAAGGGGAGCCCTTTATAGTAGTGTCTTGCTGTGGGTTGTAGCACCTCTTTCAGATAACGTGGATAGTTAAATCCTTTTCCCAGTGCGATGTGAATTTTACCGCCACCAAATGGGGGTGTTTCCATTGAATAGTCGCTGAAATAGCGTTCCAATTCAGGGACTGCTTTACGGCTGAAGATGATCAAAATATTTTTACCATCGAGCTGACGATAATCGGTAATGAAATCGTCCTGTCTGCCGTATGAACTGCCATGTCCAATGACCGATACCGGTTGTTGTATTCCAAAACCGATAATTGAGGCAAGGCTATAGTTGTTGGCTGCCAGACTGTCGTACTCATATTGAGAGGCAAGTTTCAGCAACTCATCTTCATGGGTTGATATGAAATAGGTGCGATAGATATCCGCCTCATGCTCAACATCTTTATCCAGTCCAAAGTTGATATAGATGATGGTTCCAAGCAGCAGCATAACGTGCAGCAGCGAGAAGATGAGGGTATAGCGAAACCCACGCCAGAGGATTGCCCGGTTGTCGATCAGTAGTGCCGGAAAGATGACCAGCAGGGTGATGCTCAGTAACCAGTGTAGCCCAACCGATTTGAAGATCGACAGGGCAAAAAACAGGAGTAAGGCCAGCAGCAAGGTTTGCCCCAGTGGACCATTTAGCCCCCCCCATTTTCTCTGTTTAATCAGGCTGTAGTAGATGAGTAGCAGCGGTGCCACCAGGTAGAGCAGGTTACCGATAAATAGCGCGGGATTGCTCCAGCCCACATTGCTCTCCACATTTCTGCTGTAGAGGTTGAAGGCGATGTTGGTCCAACAGGTTTGACTGTTGATATAGAGATTAAACAGGATAAAGGGCGTTGCGGCAGCAACGTAGAGCAGAAGTGGTTTAACCCCCAACTTGCGAATATTGATCAGCAGGTAGAGTCCAATGGCTGTGGCCGGAATTGCACTGAGATATTTGGTGTTGATTGCCAGACCGATCCAGATCCCTGCGATGAGATAGAGCGATAGCCTTTCATCTCTGTGTGCACGGTCGATGGCCAGAAGTGCCAGTAGCGAGAAGAGCAGTAACAGGGTATCGGTGGTATAGATAAAACCGGCAATCAGGTTTAGTGGCAACAGTAGATAGATGGCGGTGACCGGCAGTGCGAGCTCTGCATTGTAATATCGGCTGATGTGCCGATAGATGAGTGCTCCAGCTAAAGTGGTAATCAATACCGCAGGCAGTCGTAAAACCAGAATAGGTGCTCCCATCCAGCCCAACAGACCGTCAACCAGCGTCAGTAACCAACCGGTGAGTGGGGGGTGATCATAGAAGGTGAGGGCCGGATTGAGTCCCCAGCTATAGAAGTAGGCCTCATCACCGGTGACCGGGATCAACATCACCAATACCAGCTTAACCATCATGGTGGCTACCAGTAGCTGGCTCAGGGTGAGTTGGTTCAAGCGGTTAAGCGGTGCGGAAGACATAGCGCTTGTCGAGCTGGTATTTAATGAGGTAACCGATGGCCAGTCCAATCACACCACCGAGGTAGCGCATCTCTTTGGTCTGATAGATGGCATGAAAACTCCACTCCACACCCCAGAAAATGGCGGTGGTGATGACCCCCATTGCGGTGTAGAGCACAAACAGCTTCGCATCATGGCTCAAATTATCGGTGGTAAATTGAAAGATATAACGTTTATCGAGCAGATATTTCACAACCAGACCGACACCTGTCCCAAAGAAAATAGAGAGGGTAACCAGGTATTCAAACGGCCATAACTGCACGACCAGCTCCTGCCCACCAATGTTGGCGAGGGTCGCAATTATTGCGATGATGGTGTAGGTTACGGCAACTTTCACGATTTTTATTTTTAGGTAAATGAGTCCATGTTGAGTGATTTAATCTCACTTCTACGCCCCAAACATTGGGTTAAAAACGGCTTTGTGCTGGCACCGCTCATCTTTGCGGGTCAGTTTACCTCAAATACAGCGGTGATGGAGGCGATCATAGCCTTCATTCTCTTCTCTATCGGTGCCTCTGCGGTCTATGTCGTAAACGATATACGGGATATCGAGTCGGATCGTCGCCACCCGACCAAGGTTAACAAACGTCCTTTGGCATCTGGTCGTCTGAGTGTCCCTCAGGCGATTGCCCTGCTGGTTCTGCTCTATGGTCTGCTGGGGATTGGCTACTTTATTCAACCTGAAGTGGTTGGGGTGATCATCGCCTACCTGCTGCTCAACTACGCCTACAGCTACTACCTGAAATATCAGCCGGTACTCGATATCTTTACCATCGCCCTGGGATTTGTTTTGCGAGTTTATGCTGGAGCTGTGGCGATCGGTGCACCGATGACATCCTGGACCTTTATCACGACGCTAATGTTGGCACTCTTCCTCGGTTCGATTAAACGGCGCCAGGAGCTCATGGGAAGTGGTGATGAGGGGCGAGCCGTCCTCAATCAATACACCCTGTCGATTGTCGACAGATATGCCGAAATGTCGGCGATCGGTTCGCTCATCTTTTACAGCCTGTTTGTAATGTCGACCCGTCCTGAGCTGGTGGGCACCATCCCTTTTGTTATCTTCGGACTATTTCGCTACTGGTTTATCGTTGAGTCGAAGGGGAGTGGGGAGTCTCCGACCGAGACGCTGTTAAAGGATCCGCAACTGCTGATCAATATTGCACTCTGGATCAGTTTCACTGTCTGGAAGCTCTGGCCTGTGGCCGTCTAAGGGAGATAGTTGATGGATTCGACAATCGATACAGCTTACCTGCTCACCCCGTTTCTTGCATGGCTGGTGGCCGGTATTACCAAATTTTTGGTCAACTCCATCCGTGCCAAATCTCTGGCCTTTGAGCAGATCGGTTATGGCGGTCTGCCCAGCAACCACTCGGCAATTGTCAGTAGCATGGTCTTCCTGATCGCCCTGCGAGACGGCATCACAAATCCCGCTTTTGGGATAGCGATAACCATCGCCTTTATTGTGATGCTTGATGCCTCAAGTCTGCGCCGCAAAGTGGGTCAGCAGGCGGAACTGATCAACCGATTGATGAAAAAATCGGGTGAGGATTTCAAACCGTTACGTGAGCGCATGGGTCACACTCCCGTCGAGATTTCTGCCGGAGTCGCTGTCGGCTTCGTCGTAGCCTGGCTGGTTAACGCCACAGGTTACCTGATTAGTTAGTTGCAAACCTGGCTGTTGCCCTATCTGTCGGCGCGCATCGCCGGTATAATCGCGCTTTTGATTTTCCCTTGATTCATCAATAGAGATCCAATGAGCGTAAAAACCCGTTTTGCCCCCAGTCCAACCGGATATCTCCATGTCGGTGGTGCCCGTACCGCACTCTTTTCATGGCTCCATGCCCGCAAGCATGGTGGTCGTTTTGTGCTGCGCATTGAAGATACCGATCTGGAGCGCTCAACCAAGGAGTCGGTTAACGCCATTCTGGAAGGGATGACCTGGCTCGGACTGGAGTATGAAGAGGGCCCCTTTTATCAAACGCATCGCTTTGATCGTTACCAGGAGGTGATTGATGAGCTGATGGGTAAAGGTCTCGCCTATCGCTGTAGCTGTACCCGCGAGCGTCTTGATGAACTGCGCGAAGGACAGATGAAGCGCAAAGAGAAGCCGCGCTACGACGGCCACTGCCGTCACCAGCAGGTTGATCCCAGTGAGCCCCATGTGATCCGCTTTAAAAATCCTCAGGATGGCGTGGTAGCTGTTGATGATATGGTGCGAGGCAAAGTGGTGTTTCAAAATGCCGAGCTTGATGACCTGATCATCAAACGTACCGATGGCTCTCCAACCTATAACCTCACGGTAGTGGTCGATGACCATGACATGGGCATCACCCAGGTGATTCGTGGTGATGACCACCTCAACAACACTCCACGTCAGATCAATATGTCGAAAGCGATGGGCTGGGAGTCACCACAATTTGCCCATCTACCGATGATTCTGGGTGATGACGGTGCGCGTCTCTCTAAACGTCATGGCGCGGTGAGCGTGATGCAGTATTACGAAGATGGTTATCTACCGGAGGCGCTGCTCAACTATCTGGTGCGGCTCGGCTGGTCGCATGGTGAGCAGGAGATCTTCTCTCTTGATGAGATGGTCGAGCTGTTTGATGTGTCCGATGTCAACAAGACCGCCTCCAGCTTTAATACCGAAAAACTGATGTGGCTCAATCAGCATTACATTAAGGAGAGCGAACCAGCACGCATCGCCCACCTGTTGAGTGTCCATATGGGCGATATTGGAATTGACC
>JAPHSO010000337.1 GCA_026193675.1 Gammaproteobacteria bacterium
ATGAGTGACCGTGAGTTTCTGCGCCGCGCCTATCAAACGATGGAACTGTTCCTTAAACAGGCATGGGATGAGCGAGACCAGAGTATCCCGCTTAACAACTCTTATGAGGCGCTAATCCTGGCATCAATTGTCGAGAAAGAGACCGGCAAGGCCTCCGAACGGTCCGAAATAGCGGGGGTTTTTACCCGCAGGCTAAATAAAAGGATGCGTCTGCAGACCGATCCAACAGTAATTTATGGGATGGGAGACTCCTATGAGGGCAATATCAGACGCAAACACCTGACCGAAGATACCCCTTACAACACCTATACCAGACATGGCCTACCTCCCACACCGATTGCGATGCCGGGACGAGAGGCTATTTTAGCGGCGCTGCATCCAGCAGATGGCGATGCCATCTATTTTGTCTCCAGGGGGGATGGTAGTCACCACTTCTCAGCGACGCTGGATGAGCACAACAGTGCGGTGATTAAATATCAGCTTAATGGACGGAAAAAGTCTTTCTCCTCCTATAAAACAAAATAGAGGATAAAGCTGGCCTGCCCCTTGTCAAACGTTAGACCATCATCACCAGTAGAATCACAAAGCCAACAACAGCCGCAAGCGGGATAATTGCCCCCTTCCAGTCTTCAGAACTCCCTTTGGGGCTCTCCTTAATCATCTGTTTGGCACGGGGCCAGAGAAAGATAATCATTGCTGTTAGAAACAGGGCAGAGATGATTTTCATCCAATCCATAAATTTTCCTTAACCTGGTTGTTTCACCACATCCCGTACGATCTGCAGGAGCGGCCATAAAAAAGCCCCGGAGATGCGGGGCTCTGTTGTTACTTCTCTGTTAATTGACTTGAATCAGTCGTCACCAGATAGTGCACCCAGTAGATGGAGCAGGCTGGTGAATAGATTAAGAATTGTCAGGAAGATGTGGGCAGTCATCATGATGTAGTTGGCATCTGGATTATGCACCATATGGCTTGTGTCATAGAGAATGAAACCACTCATAATCATCACAATCGCCGCAGACATTGCCAGTTGCAGTACCGGAATCTGCAAAAAGATGTTGGCGACCATAGCGACCAGTACAACAATCATTCCAGTCATCAGGAAACCGCCCATGAAGCTGAAGTCTTTGCGAGTGGTCAGTGCATAGGCTGAAAGTGCAAGGAAAATCACACCTGTACCACCTGCTGCAGTTGCAATGAGTTGTCCACCATTGCTCAAAGCAACGTAATAACTGAGCATTGGGCCCAGTCCAAAACCGAGTAGACCTGTAATCGCAAAGACTACCCCAATACCTGCGGCAGAGTTGGCAGTACGTGGAAGTACAAACCATAGCAGCACAATTGCCAGAATGGATGAACCCATTGCGAACATAGGGCTGATACTCAGGGCTGTAGAGGCTACAGCCATCAGTGCGCTGAAAATCAGCGTCATTGATAGCAGCATGTAGGTGTTACGGATCAGCTTATTGGTTGTAAGAGCTGATGCGCTAATGGTTGAGACAGCTGTTTGGCTCATTTGGGAATTTCTCCTGTTCCACTTAAGTTTTCAATGAGACCAAGGATACTTGCTTGAGTTCCAATATCAACCCCCAAGATATCCTTAGTTTCAGACTAATCTAAGGGAGAAATGGTGCTCTTGTTGTGAAATAACAAGGGTCTTTGTACGGTATCATTTGCAGATGGATAGAAGATTAATCATCACAACCATTTTTGCTCTCATGCTGCCTATGGCTGTCTATGCCAATAGTGGCGAAGATACCGTTAATACCGGTGAAAACTGGGGCTGGGGTCTCTATCTGGATCAGGACCTGTGGTTACCGGTGCTTAATGAAGATCGTGACTATACCATGGGTATCGCTCTGGAATTTTTCTGGCAGGATGAGGATAAACCGCTCTATCTATTTGATAATCAGGCAAAAAAGGTTGCTGAGTGGTTTGGTTTACATCGCAAAGATGATCAGATTGTTCGCAGCTTTAGCCTCGGTTCAGTCAACTACACGCCAGATGATCTTGCCGATCCAAACCCTATTTATAATGATCGTCCCTACGCCTCCATAA
>JAPHSO010000010.1 GCA_026193675.1 Gammaproteobacteria bacterium
CCCTCATTTCGGAAGTTGCGGTTGATCTCGAAAACACGCTCAAAACCTCCCACAACAAGACGCTTCAGATAGAGCTCTGGAGCGATACGCAGAAAAAGATCCATATCGAGCGCATTGTGATAGGTGGTAAAGGGTCTTGCCGTAGCCCCACCAGGAATCGCCTGCATCATCGGCGTCTCCACCTCCAGGAAATTACGGTGGGTCATAAACTCACGGATATGCTGAATGATCTGCGAACGTAACTGGAAAGTGACGCGGCTCTCATCATTGATGATCAGGTCGAGATAGCGTTGACGATAGCGCGTCTCCTGATCACTCAGGCCATGAAACTTCTCAGGCAGTGGTCGCAGCGCCTTGGTGAGCAATCGGATCGACTCAACCTTAACCGAAAGTTCTCCCTTACCGGTACGGAACATCCTGCCCTGAACACCGACGATATCGCCAATATCCCACTTCTTGAACTTGTCATACCCCCCCTCAGGTAGCGCTGCACCCTGAACGTAGATCTGCATAGTGCCGGTAACATCTTTGACCTGCGCAAAGCTCGCCTTGCCCATAATTCGCTGGGCCATCATACGGCCAGCGATTGCGACCTTAATACCCGCCTCTTCCAGCTTCTCCTTGTCCCAGGTGCCATATTTCTCATGCAGCTCCAATGCACAATCCTCGCGACGGAAATCGTTAGGAAAAGCGATAGGATGCTCTTCACGCATCTGGTCCAGTTTGCCGCGACGTTCAGCAATCAGCTTATTCTCATCGACATGTGCATCAACTGGCTCGGGAGTGTTGGTATCTTCTGTGGTCATAATTAACTTAAAGGTTAGGGTTTTGTAAAAAAGGTTATTTAGAGGCCGCTCTTCAGGCTGGCTTCTATGAATTGATCCAGGTCACCATCAAGCACCGCCTGGGTATTTCCGGTCTCAACACCGGTTCGCAGATCTTTGATGCGCGACTGGTCCAGCACATAGGAGCGAATCTGCGATCCCCAGCCGATATCCGACTTGGTATCTTCAAGTGCCTGAGTATCCGCACTACGCTTCTGGATCTCAAGTTCATAGAGTTTCGCCTTGAGCTGTTTCATCGCCGAGGCTTTGTTTTTATGCTGTGAGCGGTCATTTTGACACTGCACCACCACACCGGTTGGATTGTGGGTAATACGAACCGCCGACTCTGTTTTATTGACGTGCTGTCCACCCGCACCCGAAGCGCGATAGACATCAATACGTAGATCGGCAGGATTGATATCGATCTCAATTGAATCATCAATCTCAGGAGAGACAAAGACTGCAGCAAACGAGGTGTGGCGACGGTTACCCGAATCGAATGGTGACTTTCTCACCAGACGGTGGACACCAATCTCTGTTCTGAGCCAGCCGAAGGCGTACTCCCCCTGATAGTGAATTGTGGCCGATTTGATTCCGGCAACATCACCATCGGAGACCTCCATCAGCTCAGTCTTGAAGCCGTGGCGCTCTCCCCAACGCAGGAACATCCTGAGCAGCATGTTGGCCCAATCCTGTGCCTCGGTGCCTCCGGAACCGGCCTGAATGTCGAGATAGGCGTTGTTGGGATCCATCTCACCAGAGAACATTCGACGAAACTCAAGTTGCGCCAACTGCCGTTCCAGCTCGCTAATATCTGACTGAATCGACTCAACACTCTCCAAATCCTCCTCAGCAGCCGCCATCTCAACCAGCTCTGCAGAGTCTGCGAGGGTATCATCGAGTTTGGAGATAGTTTCAACGACCGCCTCCAGCTGAGAGCGTTGACGCCCCAGCTCCTGAGCACGCTCGGGATCATCCCAAACCGACGGTTGCTCCAGCTCGCGATTGACCTCGATTAACTGTTCACACCTGTTTTCGTAGTCAAAGATACCCCCTCAGAGCATCAGTACGGCTCTGCATCTCTTTGATTTGACTAAGAATAGGATTAATTTCCACGCAACTTCTCTACACTAAATATCGGATATAACAATCAATGATGATTATGGTTCATGTTGTTGCCCATACTCATACCCTTGAGCACTTTGTAGACAACCACGGTCTCTTCACCATTCTTAAATTTGAGGGTGACCTCAATCTGATCACCCGCAACAAACCGCTTCTCTGGGCGCATCAGCATCAGGTGATAGTCGCCCGCTTTAAATTCAATACGTCCACCGGCCGGTATGACAACCTCATGTTGATGAACCATACGCGCCATGTCGCCCTTAATAACGGTGCGGTGCAACATCACCTCGTCAAAATGGCGCGCACCGGCAGAGACGAGACGACGCTCCTTGTTTCCCAGATTTTTTAGCACCATATAGCCTCCAAGTGCCTTAGCCATTGGCGGAGCCTCGCGTACCCAGGCCCCTTTCACGACAATATCCGTCGCAAAGAGCGAAGTTGAAAAAAGCAGTGTTGCACTTAGCAGTAGAAGACGATACATAACTCAGAACCAAAAGTAGACGGTTTGGATAAGTTGCTATATTAGCATGAGCTAACAGATTGACTCATCAACAATTTCAGCAGGAATGCTCAATTGGCAGGTTTATCTTTCTCAACTAGACTCTACTCTCTAATCTGGAGTAATCGATGTGACTGCCAACCAACATTACCGTGAACTGCTTTTACGCGAACGGGCCGAACTCACGCTGATCAGTGAAACGACAGATGAGGCAGCATCCACGGTAGAGCTGGATCAGAGTCGCGTGGGTCGTCTTTCACGAATGGATGCACTCCAGGCGCAGTCGATGTCTCAGGAGAGCCAACGTAGAAACAAGCTGGAACTTATCGCCATTGAGCAGGCTCTAAAGCGTATCGAGCGTAATGAATTTGGTGATTGTCTTGAGTGTGATGAGCCGATTGCCCCGCAACGATTAGAGCTGACGCCAACCGCTACACTCTGTATATCCTGTGCCAGCGATAGAGAGGAGATTTAGGAATGGTGTCCGTATCAAAGTCTGCCGCACTTGTAAGTCTACTGCTGTTACTGCTGCAAAGCTCTCTATTGATGGCCTCAAACCAACAGGAAATTGACTTAATCCTGTCACAGGAGGAGCCGCCGTTTGGGGTTGTGTTTGAGATTGTTGAGGGGGGGAATAACGATCTGGAATGGGCGATTCCATTAACCAATGGTTTTATAAAGCAGCTACGCAAACGCTTCCCTGAGATAGATATCGCGGTGGTCTCTCACGGCAGTGAGCAATTTGCTCTGTTAAAGAGTGAGGCGACTGAGCGAGCAGAGGTGCATCAAGCGGTTCAGTCTCTGGTCGCCAGCGATGTACCCGTTCATGTTTGTGGTACCCATGCTTCGTGGCGTCATAAAGTTGCCGACGATTTTCCTGACTATGTCGATGTAACCCCGGCGGGGCCGACAAAGATTCGTGACTATCAATTTATGGGATATACACTCATCAAGATCGACAGAGAGTAGCCGTAAGCTATTTCTTTTAGCTGTTATAGATTACTTGAGTGAGTTGTGCTCACAGGCCTCAAGTAACAGCATCTCCAGCACCTCAACATCAACCGGTTTGGTCAGTGTCGAAATCACATTCAGTTCATGACTTGTCGCCTCCTCTCGGGCAACCTTAAGGGCCCCCATATCATAACCACTGAACAAAATAATTGGATACTTAAACTCAGCCTTAGCAAGACGGCGCAATACCTGCACCCCATCCATCTGCGGTAACATCAGATCGAGAAGGACAATTTGTGCTCTATTGAGATCACTATGAACAAAATCTGCGCCATTATCATAACGGGAGATATCCATCCCCACGTTCTCAGCTACAAGTCGATAAAGAGCTGCTAGATCCTCATCGTCATCAACGATGGTTAAGTGACAAGCCATTGTTACCTCAGAGAATTATTAAAACTATCTAACATAAACATACCACATCTTTTCTTTATATTAAGTATCGAATAGACAGAGACTTTAGACTCTGAAGTGGCCAACAAGCGACTTCAGGCTGGCAGCCAGGCCGCTCAGCTCATCACTTGCGCTATTTAACTGCGCGCTACTCTCTGATGTACGCTCAACAC
>JAPHSO010000073.1 GCA_026193675.1 Gammaproteobacteria bacterium
CTCGGCCAAGAAGCTCGATCATTAACGACGGACTGTTAGTGATGCTGAGGGGGGTAAACACCAATCCCGGTGCAGATCCTGAGGATATGGTGGCACTTCGAATCTGGATTGATAAAGGGCGAGTCATTACGACCCGTAAGCGTCGTCTACTGACGATTGATGATATACGCCAGTCAATTGCCAGAAAAGAGGGGCCAACTACACCCGGTGAGCTACTGGTGATGTTGTCAGATCGGCTGGTCTCCAGAATGTCCGGAGTGATTAACGATATTGATGATGAGATGGATCGGATTGAGGATGATGTTGTATCTTCAGGTAATCCCGCTCTGCGTCGGGATCTGGCACAACTTCGTGCTGAGGTCATTGCGCTTCGTCGTTATCTCTCCCCCCAGCGTGAAGCGATGCTACGCCTGAGCCAGGACCGAATACAATGGATATCCGATGATGACCGCATTCGCCTGCGAGAAGTGAGTGATCGCACAATTCGTTATGTGGAAGATCTCGATTCAGTGCGAGATCGTGCTGCTGTGGTGCAGGAGGAGCTGGCAAACCGCCTATCGGAGCAGATGAATAGCCGAATGTATGTGCTATCGCTGGTTGCTGCGGTCTTTCTCCCCCTGGGTTTTCTCACAGGGCTGTTAGGAATCAACGTGGGCGGGATCCCCGGTTCAGATAATCCCCTGGGTTTTGAGTGGGTGATTGTGTTCTTGATTGTGCTGGTCTCTCTACAGGTGTGGATCTTCAAACGGAAAAAATGGTTTTAAGAGAAATTTTTCATGCTAATTGAGAGTGCTGTCGTTGAAAACAGGCGGGACAATAGAGGCAACAAGCTGCGCCAGTTACATATATAGAGAACCATTGGCCGATAACTACCAATTTAGCCGATCAGATTTATCTTTATCGGTTTTGCTATCTCAAGAAGATCACCCTTCGTGCTCTAATCTGTTGAATCGAGTTTAGCTCTATCGGGATCCCAGTTTCGGATATGCAGGTCTCTCTGGGGAAAGGGAATACTGATGTCATTCTCTTGAAACGCCTTATCAATAGCGAAATTGGTATCACTAAGAGTCTGTAATTTTTCATCAACATTGCGGATGATATAGCGGAGTTCAAAATTGAGGGCACTGTCTCCAAAGCCAAGAAAGAGCACTTTCGGTGGCGTCACGCTACCGTCAAGAATAACGCCGCTCTGTTCATGGGCGATCTTTAGCAGGATTTTTTTCACCTTCTCCACGTCGCTACCATAGGCCACGCCGATAGGTACACGTACCCTGCCGCGCAGATCATGGAGCATCCAGTTGGTCACCTGGGCTGAAATCAATTCTGAGTTGGGGACGATCACATCGGCACGGTCAAAGGTCTGGATCTGAGTTGAACGGATACTGATTTTTTGCACATAACCCTCGGTATTGCCGACCACAATCCAATCCCCTATCTGGATGGGCCGTTCAAATAGCAGTATCAGACCGGAGACAAAGTTATTGACGATGTTCTGCAGGCCAAAACCAATACCGACCGATAGCGCGCCAGCGATGATGGCCAAGTTACTCAGCTCCACCCCGGCAAAACTGAGGGCGACTATTATCGCTATTGCAGCCGCGGTATAGGCGGTAATACTGGCAACGGCATTTCTGGCTCCGGCCTCCATGCGCGCCTTTTGCAGCCAATGCTCATCCAGCTGCTTTTTAAGGCGCGAGACCAGTGACATCAGGATGACCAGGATAATCAGAGCAAGGATGATGCGTGCCGGAATAATCGTCACCTCACCAATGGAAAATCCATCAGTCACATAGGCTAGTAGCTCTGCCCGTTTGGCCGAGGAGACATTCCAGATGCGCAGCAGGATGAGCATACTACCACCCCACAGGGATAGACCCGCCAGCAATCGCAACCAGAAGACGCTTGGTAGGTAATTTCCAGGCTCCACGCCCAACCAGTTACGGAATCTGTGTTGCCAGTTGTAGCGGCTCGCATCCAGACTGTCACAAAAATCAGAGAAGAGCATCGATAACAGCCAGGTGAAACCGAGCAGAAACAGGGTCAATATGATCCCTCCAATCAGATATTCACTCAGATTACGAAATC
>JAPHSO010000128.1 GCA_026193675.1 Gammaproteobacteria bacterium
ATGTGTATGCAGTGTGGCGTATGCTCTGGCTCATGTCCTATGCAGAACAACTGGGAGCATCCGCCCCAGGAGCTCTTCATGATGATTCGCGCCAATAAGCGTGAAGAGGTTCTGACTTCAACATCAATGTGGATGTGTACCTCGTGCTACAACTGTATTGCACGTTGCCCACGTGGTCTGCCGATCACCCACATCATGCACGGTCTTGCGACCTACGCGAAGCGTCTTAATCTTGTTCCTAAAGAGCAGCCAACTGCAAAGTTTGCCCAGCTGATGTGGGACAACCTGACCAAGAAGGGTCGTACCAACGAATTGAAGCTGGGCCTCTCGCTCTACTTCATGAACGGTATCGGCGAAGGTATCAAAAAGTCGCTTGCGATGAAGGATATCGGTCTGGGTATGATGAAGACTGGCCGTTTGAGCCCTATGGAGTTCTTTGGCGGCCACGGTGTGAAAGATACATCAGGTCTGAAGAAGATGCTTGCCAAGGCGCAAGAGATTGAAGAGCAGCACATCGCTGGCTACAAAGGTTGAGGTAAAGAACATGGCTAAATACGAATTTTCATATTATCCCGGTTGTTCGTCTCAATCGAAGGCGTCTGCTGACAACTACATGAAGGCGAACAATGTGGTCTGTAATGACCTCGACATTGAGCTGAAAGAGATTCCAGACTGGAACTGCTGTTCAGCATCTATCGGTTATGCCGGTGGCGGTGAGCTACCTCGTCTCTCTCTGAGTGCACGTAACCTGGCGCTGTCTCAGCAGGCTTATGGCCAGCAAGATATCGTTAGTCCATGTGCCGCCTGCTGGCTCGCAACTCGCGAAGCGGCTGAGCGTATGGAGGAGAATCCTCGTGTGAAAGAGGGTCTCGACAGTGCACTGGGTGAAATTGGTCTGAAGATCGAAGGTGAGGCACCTAAGGCGCGTCACATGGTCGAAGTGCTGGTTGAGGATGTGGGTTACGAAGAGATCAAATCTAAAGTAACCAAGCCTCTGGAAGGTCTCAAGATTGCCGGTTATGTCGGCTGTCAGACCAACCGTCCCTTCGGTATCGATGGCGAGTCTTTCGAGAATCCTATGTACCTCGATAAGATGGTTGAAACCCTCGGTGCAGAGCCCGTTGAGAACTACGAAAAGAAGGTCTCATGCTGTGGTGGTGCACTGATGTTCTCTGAGCCAGAGAAGTCACAGGGTCTGGTTAAAGATATTATCGAAGCGGCCTATGATGGCGGCGCCGATATGATCGTCACCCCTTGCCCAGTGTGTCAGATGAATGTTGAGGTCTATCAGGGCCATATCAACAAGAGCTACGGCACCAAGTTTGATATTCCAGTAGTCTACTACTCGAACTTGATGGCTGTTGCCTTCGGTCACGACAGCAAGACCTCTGCCCTTAACGGACAGATGATTCGTGCGAAGAAACTTGAGGATATCGCCGGTTAATCACTGACCGCTTTCTCAATAAAAAGGCCCCTTTTCAGGGGCCTTTTTTTCTGCTGTTAAATCGAAAATGTCAGGCTGCGGACTTAATTGCAGGATGCAGCAGGAGGTTGGCTTTAGGAAGATATTCACTAACATCCCTGAACTCATTGAATACAACCAGTTCAAGCAGAGTTCCAACGGTATCAATCTGGATCAAATCGAGCTGCAGTCCATCAAAAATATCGGCAATCTGCTTCTCAAGGTCCTCACATGAGGAGGGGGTCATTTTGAGATCTTCCTGAAGACGATCTGAGTTGTGAATATCATCAATATCGACATCAAGTGAATCGGCAATAATGGCCATCAGACTCATGCTCATGAGATTTTTGACCGATTCAAGCTCGTTTTCACCACCGGCTCTAATACACATTATCAAATCCCCATTTCGAATATATCTTGATTGATAAGTATATTAGCGCGCATTAATATTAAGTCAACAATAACCTTATATTATTCTGGTTATTGTGATGAGGGTCCGGTTTAGGTGGTTATCTTCACACAATGGGGAGCTGTTATACCGGCTAATCCCAGCGGAAAAGTTTAACCCCAATAAATAGGAAGAGCAGTGTCATAAGTAGCAGAGTTGTGAGCTGCAGGCTGATCTCCATAACGCCAGCACCATCAAGCATAATGGCCCGTGCGGCATCTACGACATGAGTCAGTGGCAGCAATTTAGCAAATGTTGCAATCCACTCTGGCGCCCCCTCTAGTGAGAACCAGACGCCGGAAAGAAGCATCATCGGAATAGAAATGGCATTGGCGACGCCACTGGCGACCTCATCACTCTTAAGGCGAGCGGCAACCAGTAGGCCGAGTGAGATGAGTGACAGGGCACCGAGAATCAACACCAGAAATAGCAGCCAATAGGAGCCAAACATCGCAAAATCGAGGATCAGATCGCAGCCGATAAAGACCAGTATTGAGACCGCCATAATCAGGAACAGGCGGGAGACGATCTGTGCCAATAGAAACTCAGTGGTACTTAGAGGGGTTCCCTTAAGTCGCTTGAGAACCCCATTTTTGCGGTAACGTACGATGACAAAACCGATGCCAAACAGGGCACTAAACATCATATTCATTCCCAGTACACCTGGTATCAACCAGTCGATATAGCGGATCTCTTTACCGGTCACCAGCGCCTGTTGAAGTGTCGGCCCACCACTGGCGATCAATATTTTTTCCACCACATAACCCTTAGGAGAGGTGGTGTTGATCCAGTAGCGTTGCTGTTCCGGATTGATGAGCAGGTCAATCTGATGACGCTCAACTTTTGTGATGGCCGCACTCTGATCGTTAAACGGAATAAACTGAATATAGCGACTTTCGAGGAAGGGGTGGCCGGTTTCACTAATCACTCCCACCTTATAGAGATCCTGGTCACCAGAGTCGAAGATCAATGCAAAGCCGAGCATCAACATCAGAGGGAAGATGATACCCCAGGCCAGTGCTGAGCGGTCGCGGACAAACTCAATATTGCGCGCATGGAGAACGGTCAGAAAACGTTTCATGATACTACCTAGGCTCTTAGCTCTTTGCCGGTCAGTTGCAGGAAGAGGTCTTCAAGATTGCACTGACGCACCTGAAGTTGAGATAGCTCTACCCCCTGCTCAAGCAGTTCAGTGATGGTGCTGTTTACATCTGTGGTGGTGATGTCGATCCAGCCATCACTCTGATGGATAGGTTGACTGATCCCCTTGAGTTCACCCTTTACAGCATGCTCTGGCAGTCGAATAAATCGCTCACTAAAGTGTTGATGGAGCAGATCTTCTGGAGAGCCCTGGGCAATGATCTCACCCCGATCCATAATGGCAATTTCATCACACAGTTCAGCCGCCTCTTCCATATAGTGAGTGGAGAGGATGATGGTGGTGCCACGTGCCTGAATGGAGCGAATCAGCTCCCAGAAGTTTCGACGTGCTTGTGGATCGAGACCGGTGGTCGGTTCATCTAGAAAGACGATCTCTGGCTCATTAACCAGGGCAATCGCCAGAAGAAGTCTCTGCCGCTGACCCCCAGAGAGTTGTTGGGTGTCGCGACTTAAAAATTCACCCAAATTACAGGTATCAATCAATCCCTCAAGCGGGGCGCTCTTGGGATAGAGCCCCTGGAAAAGTTTGAGTGTTTCGATAACCGTCAGGTATTCGGGTAGAGCGGTGTGTTGAAACTGGATGCCGCACTCAACCTTAAAGCGATCTCCCTGTGGTTCCCCCTTATAGAGAATCTCCCCAGAAGTTGGATCGGTGATCCCCTCAATCATCTCTATGGTGGTGGTTTTGCCGGCTCCATTCGGACCTAACAGCCCAAAGCAGAGCCCCCGTTCAATCTTGAGGCTGACACCGTTGACCGCCTTAACGCCGGGGTACTCCTTAAAGAGATTGCGAATCTCCAGAATTGTATTTGGAATGCTATTCATACAGGCGGTTACTCTACCAGCTCATCGTTTCACCGTATAATGGTATCTATGAATTCAGGGCCAACAGAATATTATCAATCACAATTTGGTGGAATCGCCCGCCTCTATGGCGAAGCGGGGGCTGAGAAGATCCGCCAGGCCCACGTCTGCGTAGTGGGTGTGGGTGGGGTCGGCTCCTGGAGCGTGGAGGCGTTGGCACGCAGCGGTGTGTGCAAGATTACCTTTATTGACCATGATGATATTGCCGCATCGAATATGAACCGCCAGCTGCACACGCTGCACTCTACCATTGGGCGCTCGAAGGTTGCTGTATTGGCAGAGCGAGTGGCGGAGATCAATGCGGAGTGTCTGGTCAATCCTGTAGAGGATCTGCTCACCTTGGAAAATATGGCGCAGCAGATCACCGGTGAGTTTGATGTGGTGATCGATGCTATCGATATCATTAAATTCAAGGCGGCGCTGATCCATCACTGTAGTCGCAACAAGATTCCTGTGGTGACGACAGGTGGTGCTGGTGGGATGATCGATCCAACCAAAATAGCGGTGACCGATCTGAGTCGCACCACCAATGATCCGCTGGCGGCCAAGGTGCGTTCGCAACTGAGAAGGCTGCACGGATTTTCTAAAAATCCAAAGCGTAAATTTGGGATTGAGTGTGTCTACTCAACAGAGCAGCCGCGCTATCCCAAGGCGGATGGTACGGTCTGTCATCAGAAGCCGGGGGTGTCGGGTTTGAGTCTCGATTGTGCACTCGGCTACGGCGCGGCAACCCACATTACTGCCACCTTCGGTTTTGTGGCAGCAGCACGTGCCATTGAAAAAATAATTAAAGATTAGTCGAGTTCAATAACGGCGCTTTTTTGGGTAAGGCTGAATGAGTTGTGCTTTTCATCTATTTGATTGGCGACATAGAGCTCAGCCCGGTCGAAGGGTTGATCGAAATCATAGCTGAAACGCAACCTGTCCCCATTTTCAGTGGTACCCCAGGAGCGCGGTGTCTGAGTTGATGCTTCTGGGGATGAGTCTGATATGGCAACAGCACCAAGAAGACGTCTCCTGGCATCAAGTCCCGAAACTTCAATGGTGAGGCTCCTGCTCTCCATTGTTCTTAAATTGACGGAAAGTGCCTGAGCCTCAAACTGTTTGCCGATATTTGAGCTAGAGAGGGTAAAGGTCTCAATTTCAGCAGGTAGAGTGACAATTAATACCCCCTTGATGGTGATGATGTCAGCCATTGTGCTCCCCTTGAGCAGGTGCACATTGCGGATACCGTGCAGTCGACTTTTATCCGACTGCAGGTTCACATTTTGAAAGAAGGGCTCCTCCATCTGACTCTGACTGTCATAGATATTTTCTCCATCACGGTTGGTGATACCACTGATCTCAATGCGTAGAATTTTACCGAGGTCTATGCCATCGCTCGGTAGTGAGATGCCGGTAATACTCGCCTTTAACCAGAGACTGGGACTCTCATCATCACCCCAGAAATTGTCCTGGGTCAGAGAGACTCGGATTTTATGATCCTGCTCCTCTGTCTGAGCGCTCTTCTCAGAACTGTGATCTGTTAGTTGGGGGGTAGTTTCAAGCGGCAGACCAGTTTCAGAATCTGTCTCTGACTTCACCAGATTAGGATTAAGCGGGCGGTGCATCATTCCCATGGTATTTGATGAACTGATAGATCCCATCTGGCTAGAGTGACTCATCATCGACATAGATGTGGGAGATGGAAGTAGTTGAGATGAGAGATACATTAGCCCCA
>JAPHSO010000362.1 GCA_026193675.1 Gammaproteobacteria bacterium
CGTAAGGCCGATATGCGGCGAGCCTCTCTTGTTGGTGCAGATCTCTCATTTGCCGATCTCACTGGAGCTAACCTAAGTGGTGCAGACCTGGATGGGGCAAAACTGGCCAACACCATCTGGACCGATGGAAAAACCTGTAAGCAGACCTCGGTTGGGCGCTGTATTAAAAACTTTTGAAGGGTGAAGTCCCCTTAAATTCTCTAAGGTGGAAGAGTGCTCAGCAGCGCGTATAATACCGCTTTAGCCACAACCCACTGAAAATTCCCGATGAGTCAAAAGTCTATTCGTATTGGTATTGTTACCGTCTCTGACCGCGCTAGCCGTGGTGAATATGAAGATCTTGGTGGTCCTGCAATCCATGAGGAGCTTGGTAAGATCCTGACTAGCGAATGGGAGCCGGTAGCCAGAGTGATCCCCGATGAGCAGGATCAGGTAGAGGCGACCTTGAAAGAGCTCTGTGATGAAGAGCACTGTTGTCTGGTAGTCACCACCGGTGGTACGGGTCCAGCCAAGCGCGATATCACACCTGAGGCGACCGAAGCGGTCTGCGACAAAATTCTTGATGGCTTTGGCGAACAGATGCGCGCCGTCTCACTCAAGTTTGTTCCCACCGCGATCCTTTCGCGTCAGATTGCCGGTATTCGCGGCGAAACATTGATCATCAACCTGCCCGGTAAACCCTCGGCAATTAAAGATTGTCTGGATGCCGTTTTCCCAGCTGTTCCCTACTGTATCGATCTGATTGATGGACCCTATCTTGAGACTGATGAGAGTGTGCTCAAGGCCTTTCGTCCCAAACATGCCAAGAGGCCGAGTTAATTAATAGAATGATGAACGAGACCGGCATAGATTCTCTGTCCACCATTAAGGACTATATCCGTTGGGCGGCGAGTCGTTTCAATGAGGCCAATATCTTCTTTGGTCACGGCACAGATAACGCCTTTGATGAGGCGGCCTATCTGACATTGCATACTCTGCATCTACCGGCAGATACCCCCTCATTCTATTTTGATACCCATCTCACCTCAATAGAGCGTGATGAATTGTTGCGGGTATTTAGAAAGAGGGTTGATGAGCGGATGCCGGCCCCCTATATCACCCATGAGTCATGGTTTTGTGGGATCCCTTTCTATGTTGATGAGCGGGTATTGATTCCACGTTCACCAATTGCTGAACTGATTGAGCAGGGTTTTGCCCCCTGGATTGAGCCCGAGATGGTCGGCAATGTGCTGGACCTCTGTACCGGTAGTGGCTGTATCGCGATTGCTTCAGCTTTGTCACTGCCGGATGCTCAGGTCGATGGCGCTGATCTTTCAGATGATGCTTTGGCTGTGGCACACAAGAATATTGAGGAACTTGGTGTTGCCGATCAGGTCAATCTCATCAAGTCAGATCTCTTTGGTGCGCTGAAGGGGAAAAAGTACGATGTTATCGTCACCAATCCCCCCTATGTGGATCAGCCCGAGATGGATGCACTGCCGGAAGAGTTTCGACACGAGCCGAGAATGGCCCTTGAATCTGGAGATGATGGGCTGGATGCCATTAAAGTTATTTTGGCTGAAGCAGATGAGCATCTTAACGATGGCGGCATTTTGATTGCTGAAGTTGGAGCCAGTCAGCCTCAGTTAGAAGAGACATTTCCTGAGCTGCCATTTACCTGGTTAGAATTTGAACGCGGCGGTTCTGGTATATTCCTTTTAACAAAAGAGCAGCTTCCTAAGAGCTAATCGTAAATAGATAAGTAATTATTAAAAATGATGAAGTATAAAAACCACCCTAAGACTGTCGAGCAGTATGTAAAACTGGTTGATGACACATTGATCGATGTAGAAGAGTTCATCGCCTGCCTTGAGTTCGATATGGATGAGCCGGGTGAGCAGATGCGGGTTCTGGAACCGATTGCGGCAGAGTTAAATAAGATTCTGAACAGTATGCGTGATGGTAGTTACCTCTTCAGTAAAGAGGATCTCCCCTTTATGGATGTGGCCAACAAGCTGAGCACTTCACTGCCTTTTACCCAGCATCTTGCGGTGATTAACGAGACCCATAAAAAGGGACTCAATATTGAGGAAGATTAACCAACTGTGAATAATCAAGGCATCATATTTGACGAAGGGCTCCTCAAGAAATATTCCAAGAGCGGCCCCCGTTACACCTCCTATCCAACTGCCGTACAGTTTAATGAGGAGTTCATCGCCGACAGGTATCGTGAGTGGGCCAAAACCAGTAATGAACGAGGTGGACCGCTCTCCCTCTATTTTCACATTCCGTTCTGTGACACCGTCTGCTTCTACTGTGGTTGCAACAAGGTGGTCACCAAGGATCGCACCAAGGCTGCCCCCTATCTAGATCGCGTCTATAAAGAGCTGGAGATGCAGTCAGCGCTCTATGATTCGGATCGTGTGGTTGAGCAGCTCCATTGGGGTGGTGGTACACCCACCTTTATCTCACACGATGAGATGCGTGAGCTGATGGCAAAGACGCGTAAAGAGTTCAAGCTACTTGATGACGACACAGGTGAATATTCGATTGAGATCGATCCCCGTGAGGTGAAGGAAGATACCATCGCATTGTTGCGTGAACTAGGTTTTAACCGCATGAGTTTGGGTGTACAGGATGTCGATGAGCGGGTGCAGATTGCAGTCAACCGTATTCAACCTGAGAATCAGACGCTTGCAGTGCTAGAGGCGGCCAAACGCGAAGGTTTTAAATCGGTCAGCCTGGATCTGATCTATGGCCTGCCATTTCAAAGTGTTGAGACCTTCTCTCGAACGCTTGATCGGGTGATTGATATCAATCCTGAGCGTCTATCGGTATTCAACTATGCCCATCTGCCGGAGCTGTTTAAACCCCAGCGTCGAATCAATGAGGATGATCTTCCTGTACCACAGGAGAAGTTAGAGATCCTGCAGATGACCATCGAGAAGCTGACCGGTGCCGGTTATCTCTATATCGGTATGGATCACTTTGCCAAGCCTGATGATGAGCTGGCGATTGCTCAACGTGAGGGCACCCTTTATCGCAACTTCCAGGGTTACTCAACCCATGCCGACTGTGATCTGATTGGAATCGGAGTCACCTCAATCGGTCAGGTAGCCGATAGCTACTCACAGAATCAGAAGACGATGGATGAATATACCGCAGCTATCGATCGAGGAGAGTTGCCCATCTATCGTGGCTACTCACTCAATGCTGATGACATTTTGCGGCGTGAAGTGATCACCCAGCTCATTTGCCATTTTGATCTCACCAAGAGTGATATTGAGAAAAAATACAACATTACTTTTGATGACTACTTTGCCGATGAGCTCAATGAGCTCAAATCGATGGAGCAGGATGGACTGCTGCTATTGAGCAGTGACCGAATTGTGGTGGAGCCTAAGGGTAAACTTTTGATTCGTAATATCTGTATGGTCTTTGATGCTTATTTGAGAGAAGCATCCGGTCAACGATTCTCCAAGGTGATCTAATGTCAGGAAACAGTATCGGAAAACTATTCACCGTCACCTCATTTGGTGAGAGTCACGGCCCAGCCCTGGGTTGTATCGTCGACGGTTGTCCACCAGGATTGGAAATCTCAGAGGCCGACCTGCAGGGCGATCTAGATCGTCGCAAGCCGGGAACCTCACGCCATACCACTCAGCGTCGAGAGGCCGATCAGGTCAAAATTTTATCGGGCGTGTTTGAGGGCAAGACCACCGGTACACCGATTGGTCTGCTGATCGAGAACACCGACCAACGCTCAAAAGATTACTCGAATATTAAAGATACCTTTCGCCCCGGTCATGCCGACTACACCTATCAACAGAAATATGGTGTTCGTGACTATCGTGGTGGTGGACGCTCTTCAGCACGCGAAACCGCGATGCGTGTTGCAGCCGGTGGTATTGCCAAAAAGTATCTGGCCGGCAAGGGTATTACCATCCGTGGTTACCTGAGTCAGCTCGGTCCGATTGAGGCCGATATGGCACAGTTTGATTGGGACGCCGTACCCGATAATGCATTCTTCTTTCCCGATGCCTCCAAAGTTGAAGCGCTTGAGAACTATATGGATGCCCTGCGTAAAGAGGGTAACTCCATTGGTGCCAAGGTCAATGTTGTCGCGGAGGGTGTACCTCCAGGACTGGGC
>JAPHSO010000261.1 GCA_026193675.1 Gammaproteobacteria bacterium
CAACCACGAACGACAGCATAAGAGTAATGATAATAGCCCCCCCCATTGGCACATGAGCCCATGGAGATAACCCAGCGAGGCTCTGCCATCTGATCGTAGACCTTACGCAGAGCAGGAGCCATCTTGTTACAGAGGGTACCTGCCACAATCATCACGTCAGACTGGCGTGGGCTGGGGCGAAAAATGATTCCAAAGCGATCCAGGTCATAGCGTGAGGCACCGGCATGCATCATCTCTACCGCACAACAGGCGAGACCAAAGGTCATCGGCCACATCGAACCGGTACGCGCCCAGTTGATCAGGCCATCGAGTGAGGTGGTGACAAACCCCTCCTGGAATTTACCCTCGATTATTCCCACTGCAGGGCCCCCTTCTTCCACTCATAGATGAAACCGACCACCAGGATTCCGAGGAAAACGAACATCGCCAGGAAGCCAAACATACCGATATCTCGCAGCACCACAGCCCATGGGAATAGGAACGCGATCTCAAGATCAAAAATAATAAACAGGATCGCAACAAGATAGAAACGGACATCAAACTTCATACGGGCACTTTCAAATGCCTCAAATCCGCACTCGTAGGTTGAGTTTTTGGCGCTGTCAGGTTTGGATGTCGACAGAAGGGAACCGGCTAGCAGCATAACCCCACCAAAGATGACGCCAACAGCGATAAAGATAAGAACTGGTAGATAGTTTTCCAGCATAGACTTTAACTAAATTCTCTTGTTATGAGGCCGGTTACTCTAACAGCGTCCCTTTCCATGTCAAGCTGAGCTATACCAAATATTGTTTATGAAGCTATTGGTACGACTATTAGTTCAAATAAAAATGATCTTTATCAATTATGTTGTGCTATAACCCAATCAAACAGTCGGATTTATATGCTTTTTTTGAGAAGGTATAATCCACCATCTGCCCATTAAAAGGAGCTCAATCAGATGAGCACATTAAAAATACTGACCCACGCCACCTTAATACTATTTACGCTTCTTATAATCGGTGGCTGCTCAGCTCCCCATACCGTCATCAAAAAGAGAAACCTGATCGTTCAAACCCAGATGAGTGAAACGGTCTTTCTCGAACCGGTAGCACCATCTAAACGTATCGTCTTCATTGATATACGTAACACCACTGATAAAGAGTTACCCATTGAGCAACTCATACACAAACGTATTATCGCTAACGGCTTTACTGTTACCGATGATCCTGAACAGGCCTACTATATGCTGCAGGCCAATATTCTACAGATCGAGAGAAGTGACCTGCGCTCAACTGCATCGATGCTCGAGGCGGGATTTGGTGGCGCGATGCTCGGTTCGACTCTCAGTCAGATGGACTCCCACTCCTCATACAGGGCCGCGCGCCGAGACGAGGCGAAGGACATGTTAATCGGGGCCACTGTAGCAATCATTGCTGATGCTCTTGTCGATGACATCCTCTACACAATGGTCACAGATCTACGCGTGAGAGAGCGACCACAGAAAAGTGAGACGGTCACTCAGGTAGAGAAAAGTAGTCTGAGCCAGGGAAGCTCAACGGATGTGAAGCAGCGAATCACAGGCGGCAGCGGTAACTGGAAGACCTACCAAACCCGCATCGTTAGTACCGCAAATCAGGTCAATCTGGAATTTGAAGAGGCTCGTGATGCACTGATGGAGGGGCTTGTCCGATCTATCGGTGGGATTTTTTAACCCATACGAGTCGGTTATCGTCTGAGCAGAGCAAACCAGCGGGCAATATTGAGCAGTGAGGCGAGCGAGGCGCTCACATAGGTGAATGCCGCTGCCCTCAATATTTTTCTCGCCCCCACATACTGTTCGGGTGAAATATATCCACTTTCCAGTATCGGTAGTGCCTTGTTGAAGCTGGCATCGAACTCAACCGGTAACGTCACAATATGAACCAGTGTTGCCAACGCCATCGATAGCAGTGCAATCATAAACATCGAGATGCCACTGCTGGGAACTCTGGTGATCAGAGCCAGGATAGGGGCAAGAATGAAAAACAGTGAGCCCATCTTTTCGATCAGATGGGCCAGTTTTGCCAGCCGAGTACGCAGCCGCAATCCTAGCTCTCGGTTGTGATGCTGTAGTGCATGGCCAAACTCATGAGCTGCTATCGTAATTGAGGTGAGGTCATCTCCCTTATAGTGCTGCTCCATCAACCCTATCGTTCTGCTTTGCGGATCATAGTGATCGCCTTGATCGGTCACCTTCACCTGCAGTTCGGCAATGCCAAAATGACCCGCAAGGTGCTCAACCAGCTCTGCCCCGGTGCCTTTCATTGGTCCACTCTGCCGATAGCGAGCAAAAGTCCTTCTGGCCCACCATTGAGGTCCGTAAAGAAGTAGCGCAACAAGCAGGATAATAATGAGTAGGTGCATTTAGCAATAGACTCTAAACAGAATACGAATCAGGGGCAGCCAATTTCTACTCAACCGGCCAATCCCCCACC
>JAPHSO010000288.1 GCA_026193675.1 Gammaproteobacteria bacterium
CTTACCTGAAGTATTGGTGCTCCTTCCCATGGGAACTGTTTTTTGCGCGCACTCATCTCCTGCATCTCTTTGACATCATAGCTAACACCCATCGCCTTCAGGTCATGCAATGAAGTCGTACCTAATAACAGCGTTGTGCCTGAGACATGCTTTTTTCCATAGACATAGACTGTGGTAGTGCTTTTAGTACGTTTCACAATTTTTCTAATCTGTTTTGCTGTTGATTTGGAAAGCTCTTCAGCACTGCCACAGTTTCCTTTAAGAGCATGTATTTCAGCCAGCACTAGTGTGGTTTCTCTGACTGTGCTGTTTTTGTTGGAGCTAAATTGCGCAGAGCCGGCCTGTTTTGCTAGTGAGCCCTGTGGTGCCGCTTTTGCCTTCCTGGCATTTTCAGCCATTGCAGCCATAACTTCCGCTGAGGGTTTAGGCTCGATGATATTTGCAGCCTCCTCGGTGGTAAGATCGCACTTCTCAAATTCACTCCAATTCACAGGAATCTTTCCCGTACTTTTAAATTGGGCTGCTAACTTCTTATATGTGGCGTATTGATCGTTGTAGTGCGGGTTGCTGAATTTAGGTTCTTGAAAGGCCTCTTTGCCATACATCTGCTTGGTACCATCGCGCATGATACTTTGCGTGCTGACACAACCGGTAGTTGCTGCGATTACGATGAGGTTAACTGCAAGAAACTTTTTCATTTTTATTCCCTAAATAATTATTATTTATATGTTGATTAATATTGCTCAAGCTCATTGCAACTGTTAATTATGCGTAAAAATCCATATATGGATTCAGCATCTGTTTATCGGCTGATAATGAGTCTGGAATATAGATTCCAATGATGATAATGACTCATCATGTTGTGCACATCACCCAAACGGGTGAGAGAGACATTTCTTATGAGATAAAAGTGAATGATTAATGCGATTTTCGTTAATCGTAGTATTAAAAACTATATTTCAACGATAGGGACAGGGTATTGGTATTTGTCATGCTTCGCGGTTCATGAACATTGATTAGTCCGTATATTGAGTTAATCACAACACTATCACTCTTTTTCGAAGACCACTTCTGCCACTTAAATTTCGAAATAAATTGCCATTGCTGATCAATGTCAAATGCATAATGAACGGACCCTTGCCATCCTGTGCTGTTTTTCAGAGGTACAATAGATGGATTGATTCCATCAAAATCAATTTTCATTGAACTATTTGAATGCCATAACCGGTCTATGCTAAGTATCAGATGATGCGTATCTAACCGTTGTTGGTATTCATATCCAAGACTGCTAGTGGACCACCGATATAATTCATAGAGACCTCCAACACCTGCGTTAGGTAAAATGTTGCGACTCCAGAAGCCAGATCCATAACCTGCTGTTATTGTTTGGTGCTGTGATGTAAGAGGAAGTTTAACTACTAGCCCGACGTCTGCTATTAGCGTATCGGTCTGGGTTGTATGCGGGGTGCCAGCTTGTGTATGCCCATCATAATTAACCAGCCCAGAAAACATATTGGAATACAGATTAAATTCAGCACCAGGAATTGAGTGACTATAATTAAGTCCCACACCGGGCAGAATGCCTGTCTCACGGTCGAGCACGCTGCTATCGTCTGCGTACTCTATATAGTCAAAATCCTTGAATAAAGCGTCAATGCTAACGGAATTAGACGCCTCAGCAGTCTTGAGCAGTAGAAGCCCAATAACACTGCTGATGACTATTCGGCTTAACAGAAACAAAATATTAGTTTAGGCAGTACTCTACGTATAATCCGCTGCTGAACCCGACATAAAATTCCCATAAATCTGTTGGGTATTTGCACTGGTTATACCAACTCTGACTTACTGTTGCCCTGATAGGGAGCATTAGATCATCTGCGGTGACTATAATCCAGCTTGGGTCACCTATGTATACTTCAGGGCCATTACCAAGTAGTGAGCTTTCCCAGGCCCCTCCTGCCCCATCGCTGATTACATCTATATAGTAGCCAGTGATATCATGTTTCAAATCTACACGGATCTCTTCCGGGATAGCCTTACCTGAAAGAATTTCTCCGGTCACGGAATCTTTGACAACCAAGCGAACAATGTAATCACCCGACAAATATGGATCGTATGCGATACTCCAGACGACATACTGAGGAGAAATTTCCAAATAAACTGAATAACGCGGATTAACCAAACCAGTGGTTGTACTCAGTGGTACGGTCAATGTCTCCAGTTCGGCATACGATGTAATAGGGGGGAGTGAGCTCGACAGATCAAGAGTATTATGTTGGTCTGAGTTTGCATATTTGGATCCAAATCGAATCGTTTTTATTGCACTTACGCCAGTTTGATTACGAACCCTGTATTGCAGTGAATCGGTCATTGCTCCACCATCAGGTAGATGCGTAACGAAACTATAGGGATCAATATTTAAAGTCACCTCACTGTTCTGTATACCATCACCGGTCCATACGTTTAGATAATTCTCACCATCAAACGCTTGAAGATATTGTGGGGGGGTAACTATCTCAACAGTCTCCGCAAAAGAGGTGTTAATAAGCAATCCACCAGAAATAGACTCTTTGCTCGGTAAAGGATAGCTATCAACGGTTCCATGTATGAGTCCAATGCCACTAAAGTCATACCAGAAATCCATATTATTGGCTTGCGGTAATGGAATATCTACCGACCAGGTTGAGTTAAACACCTGTTTGTTATGGTCAGGATCACTTAGTGAAAATGTGAAAGGGAAGTCACCAAGAATCACCGCATCAACTTTAGGAGCAAAGGAAATGTTAATGGTATCGCCTACACTAGTTACAGTAACCTCTAACCGCTCATCTGATATCTCAATATCTGATACTGAGGAAATTGAGAGTTCTGTAGAATAGGGGGCTTGATGACTATATGTGAGAGTGCTAAACGAATACTCATTGTTATTATGATCATGTATCAATAAAGAGAAGCTTGCTGCTTCAGAGTCGATAAATAGATCATTACTCTTTGGAGAAATGGTAATAAATATCTCATCACCGATTCGGATTAATTTTGAGATCTCCAGGCGGTCATCAGATATTGAGTAGTCAGATATTAGATATGTAAACGTATCTGCAACGTATTCCACCTTATCCTCATAGCTTAATGCAGCAATTTGAGTGGGAAGTGGCTCAGGAAGATAGCTGGCGACCTTGGCGACAGCATCTTTAATACCCTGGATAATGCTTATGTCAGCAGCTTTAACGCTTCGAGTGATCTTAACCTTAATGGACTGTTCAAAGTTTTCAGTAAATATCATTGAATTGTCTGAGGCAAGAGTGACACCATCAGGTAGCAATGAGTCGTACTCATTTTCAAGATATGTTGCGCCACTTTCATCCTGAAATTCGGTTTTAACATCGGTCCAGATGTCATTATCTGTGGTTTCAGCTCTGAATTTCTTTAAGTGATAAATAAAAGAGGCAGCCGAAACGTATGCACCCAGAACATTTCCTGTGGTTGCACTGATAGCAAATCCGGCGACTGACATAACTAGCCAGTTAAAACGGCATTGGGTAAGAACTTGCTCCCCAGGCGTTCTCGTTCCTTCGCAGGTATATATGTCAGACACTGAGAACCCGATAGGAAGAGAGCTAAGATCTGGCTCATTGTTTAATAGCATGAGTGCATTATTTTCAATGCTTGAGGCTCCCAGAGTTGGAAGTCCTGCTAATTGGGACGTTAGGTTGGTTCGTAGTTGTGTCAGGTAGGCAATTAAACCGGCATCAGTTTCAGAGGCCAGCATCTCATCGACTAACTGAATGGCATCATTGAGTCGTTCGTCCAGGTAGAGCTCAGGATTCTCAACCGTTATGGCTTGTTGCAGCTCAAAATTCAGAGGGACAGTTGAAAGCGTGCTCCCGGAAGATGAACAGATATCATATACCACCACATCAAGTGTGTAGCTACCCGGTTCTGTACTACCTGGGATTTCGACAAGGTAACTAGTTCCATCAATATATTGGTAATTAATCCACTCGCCATCAATGGAAAAGGCATCAACAAGATGACATTCGTCCGTTTCTACAACAACCCCTTCATATTGGGTGAATTCGTTAATAGAGTTATAAAATCCTGCCGGGATTGTAGAGATTGAAGGATCACTTGAACTGTCAGAATCACCACCACCGCAGGAGGCGATTCCTATTATGCTAAGGGTGATAACAATTTTCGCCAAGTGATGGAACATTTTAGAAACCCTAATAAGCCTAAGTATATTGGAAGATCTTAAACATTTAAGGAACGCTGCACATCACCCATATAGGTGAGGGAGTTGATGGGTGGTATGAAAAATTGTAATGAGCATATAAGCTAAAAAACTGCAATTAAACATGCTGAGTTAGGCTCTATGCGATGATTTTAATGAACCACACAAAACATAAGGCAATAAAAACTTAATTGAAGTAGAGAAAGTGGTCTGATTCTCGAAATTGGAATTTATAAAAACAGGTAAAACTCGTTTACTAATCACTATGCATAAGTGATAAAATTTTAAATAAGTCCTATTACAAATATAACTATAAACAGGTTCTCGCAGCACTTTATGTACATAAAAAACTCCCAAACATCTTCGTCGCAACAAAGCCAGCCTCACATATGAAACTACTAATTGCCCCACAGAAGATCATATCTCTGAGCGCTTTAATTGTGTTGGGGGTATTTATTCTGAGTAGCTATTTGGCGGTGAATGTACCCTGGATGGGTGTGGTTTTGGGTAGTGGCCCTCAGTGTGAAGGTCTTTGTGTTCTTGAAGTTGATAACCGTGGACCGGCGGCGGGAATACTCAAAGCAGGTGATCATATTGTCGTCCTCTCCGATAGTGAGATCAGACTGCAGTCTGATGACATCATGGAAGAGCCCGACTCCTATGCATTGTATAGCGATTACAATCTCTTTCTGTCTCGACAAGATGAGCTTCATACCGCTCTAATGCAGCCGACACTTACTCTACGTTTAGGCGATGGAAGACTTGAGCAGATTCGGCCTCAAGCGCTGAGGCCACTTTCGGTGTTACCTTTACTTTTCTGGTATCAACTGTTGTGCGGTGCAACTGTATTTCTTGCTGGGATGGGAGTTCTCGCATTCCGCCCCAGAGAGAATGTAACCATCATTTATGCGATGACCGGTTTTGGCCTCATGTTGGCATCAAGCACAGCGGCCATTTATAGCACCAGAGAATTGGCAATGGCGGGTGAGCTCTTTTATTCTCTTTCGCTGATTAATCAGTTTGGTACGTTGCTTTTTGTAGGTCCCTTTGTCAGCATTCTCTGGTACTACCCTCAACGGATTCACTCGTTTCCTTTCGGCCCAGTCTTTACAACTATTTTTATGCTGTGCTGGTTGGTAAATCTATTGCAGCTCACGGACTCCATTGATGTCCCAATGCGTTACCCTATCTTTGTAGGATTGTTGGTAACGTTTGCTTTAGCAACCATACAGTGGCGAAAATCACATCTCCAACCATTGCAGCGCGCCATTCTAAAATGGTTTTTACTCGCCTGGCTTGGCGGTGGAACCATCTATACCGGGCTACATATGTTGCCGTTAGTGCTGCATCGTGAGGCGGTTATTAGCCAGAGTTTGGGGTGGGGTGTTCTGGTTACTATCTATCTCGTGATTGCACTCGGTATAACACGATATCGCCTCTTTGATCTTGACCGCTGGGTTGTCACCGGTTGGTTGTGGTTTTTAGGTGGTGTTGCTGTTATCGCCTTTGATGCACTGTTAGTCTTTCTACTTGATATTCAGGATCAGCTCTCATTGGCAATCTCTCTGGCGATTGCAGGTTGGTTCTATTTTCCAGTCCGCCAGTACCTGTGGTCTCTTTTTTTATCGAACAGAAAACAGGGTGAATTCCGGGATATGGTTCCCAGTCTGTTGACGACGCTGCTTAACACCAATGAGTACGAATTGAAGCAGGAGTGGCGACAACTACTGGACCGACTGTATTCCCCACTGAATATTGAGTCGATTAAGTCTACCTCAGAGAATGTGCAATTAAGCTCAGAAGGAATTTACCTTTCGATCCCAGGATTCAGAGATATTAGTGGATTACAGCTCTCTTATGCTAACCATGGTAACCGCCTTTTTAACAAGGAGGATTGTCATCTTGCTGAAGCGGTGCATCAGCTTTTTTGCCGCATTCAAGAGTTCCGAGAGGCTTTTACGAATGGCGCAATGGAGGAGAGGCGGCGTCTTGCACGGGATTTGCATGATGATGTCGGAGCGAAGTTACTAACGCTGGTCTACTCTGCATCAAATGATAAACAGGAGGATCTGGCACGGGAGACACTGGGCGAGTTACGGACAGTTATTCACAATTTAGAAAGTGAATACTCATCACTTGCGACCACAATGTCAGAGCTTCGTATGGAGACTACAGATCGCTGTAAACCACGGGGTGTCAGTTTGAAATGGAATCAAGCTGTTCAGTTTGAGGCTAATCAATTAGAGGCTAGACAACACGCCAACCTGAAACGAATTGTGCGTGAGACTGTAACCAATGCTCTACGCCATAGTGACGCTAAGAATCTACAGATAGATGTGGATTGTGATGAGATGCAGCTCATTCTTCAAATAAGCAACGATAATGTTCACTTTGATGAGAAGCATCCACACAAGCCCGGACGTGGGATGCATAATATCGATTCACGAGCAAGGGAACTTGAGGGTAGCGCTGAGTGGAAAATGGGAAAGGATTCATTACTAGGGGGGTATACCGTCAGGATTGTGATACCACTCCATGAGGAAAGCTCATCAGATGAATAATGGTTACATCATTGAAGATCACCCGTTGGCCCAGCAGTGGCTGAAAGAGTCACTTGAGGCCGCATTTCCTGGAATTGTTACAGAAGTCGCAGCCACTGTAGAAGAGGCAAATGCATTACTTGATATGGGATATCCTGATATAGCATTGGTTGACCTCAATCTACCTGATGGTTCTGGTATTGAGGTTATCTCTCGATTAAATACAGAGTCACCGACAACAGCTACGATTGTGGCGACAATTTATGATGATGATGAGCACCTTTTTCCGGCGCTAAGGGCGGGTGCCAACGGATATATCCTTAAAGAGCAGCGAAAAGAGGAGATCAGCAGCCTACTGCAGGGAATTGTTAATGGTGAACCCCCTCTGTCACCGGGTATTTCACACCGACTGTTAAACTACTTCTCTTCAATGGAATCTCAGATGCCTGCACAGGAGGTTGAAGCGCACGATCTGACCAAACGAGAACTTGATGTGTTATCTGTGATTGCTCAAGGGCATAGCCTCAATGATGCAACTAGTATGCTTGGGGTATCTCGAAATACCATTGCAACCCATGTGAAGAATATCTATAGCAAACTAAATATCACCAGTCGGGCCGAGGCGGCACTTGCAGCCTCGGCAATGGGTATACTGGGCAGTGAGTGATGGGGTTTAGATAGTGAGTTGATGAAACTTACTTGGCTATTGGATGTCGATTGCTTAGAATAATTTTTTCAATTTAAGAATATTAATGAGCACTTATGTCGGCACAGCAAGCATTTGTAAATCTTAAAGAGAGTATTAACCGTCAAATCATCGGTCAGGAGCAGCTGGTTAAGCGGCTACTGATAGCCCTTTTGGCTGATGGACATCTGTTGGTAGAGGGGGCGCCAGGTCTCGCTAAAACACGAGCAGTTAAGGCGCTAAGTGATGGCATTGAAGGTGATTTTCACCGCATCCAATTTACCCCCGACCTGCTGCCTGCAGACCTGACCGGTACCGATATCTTCCGTCCCCAGGATGGCACCTTCAAATTTCAACAGGGGCCGCTATTTCACAATCTGGTGCTGGCCGATGAGATCAATCGAGCACCGGCCAAGGTACAGTCTGCGCTGTTGGAGGCGATGGCTGAACGGCAGATTACTGTCGGTGCGATCACCTACCCCCTGCCTGAACTGTTTCTGGTGATGGCGACCCAAAATCCCATTGAGCAGGAGGGGACCTACCCCCTGCCCGAGGCACAGCTCGATCGCTTTTTGCTACATGTAAATATCGACTATCCCAGTGCCGAGGCGGAGCGTGAAATTCTGCAGCTGGCCCGTAATGAGGCGAAACAGGCGCTGGGTTCTGAGGTGGTCTATGAACAGCAGGTGACACAAAAGCAGCTGTTTGAGGCTCGCACTGAGGTGCTTGATCTCTATCTGGCTGAAAATCTGGAGGAGTACATCCTGCAGATTATTCTGGCTACGCGCGATCCCGATGCCTATGGTGAGGATCTGGCGAGCTGGGTTCAATATGGTGCCAGCCCACGAGCCACTATTGCACTGGATCGCTGCGCACGTGCCCATGCCTGGCTTGCGGGGCGTGACTATGTGGCGCCCGAAGATATTCAATCGATGGCCTACGATGTGCTGCGCCACCGTCTGATTCTCACCTACGAGGCCGAAGCCGAAGGGGTGACTCCTGACTACTTCATTAACGAACTACTGAGCAGGGTCGCCGTTCCGTGATCCTCAGTCGTGTGCGGAAATCAGTTGATCATTCGCGCCCGGTTTCATTTCCAGAGAGGGGGCGCGGCAAGGTCTGGATCGATATCCATGACCTGATTGATCTGCGCCATCAGGCAGAATTGATGCAGCGTTTTACGCCGCGTCTGCTCTCATCGCGTAGCGGTAGTTATCAGTCACACCGTCGTGGTCGCGGTATGGAGTTTGATGAGGTGCGTCCCTATAGTGCTGGTGATGATGTGCGCTCTATCGACTGGCGGGTGACGGCCCGTTCCGGAAAGGTGCATACCAAACTCTATCGTGAAGAGCGTGAACGTGCGGTGCTCCTTGCCGTTGATCTGCAACAGTCGATGCACTTTGCGACTCGTGGCGTTTTTAAATCGGTCCTGGCGGCGCAACTGGCGGCATTGATGGCGTGGCATGCGCTCAAACAGGGTGATCGTCTTGGGGGCATGGTCTTCTCTGATGATGAGCATCTTGAGGTGCGGCCCCAGTCGGGACGTGCGGCGGTGCTCTCCTTCCTGTTTCAGATTGCAAACCATGGTTCGTGGCAGCGTAGGGATAATGTGGATCACACCGCTGATGGGATGAGTGATCTATTGATGCGCCTGCGTCGTGTGGCGCGCCCCGGTTCACAGGTGACCTTAATTAGTGATTTCTTTGATCTGAAAGAGAGCGACTTTCACCATCTGCGGGAGCTGGCCAGACACAGCGACCTACGCTTTATCTCTATCTATGATCGACTGGAGGCGAAGCTACCCGATCCCGGTAATTATATGATGACCGACGGTCACAAGTGGCTCAATTTTAATACGGAGAGCAGGCAGGTGCGTGAGCAGTATCATGAACGTTTTGTTGATCGTCGCAGCATGCTGTTTGAAATTTGCCAGCGTTACGGCATCAGTTTGACAGAGGCGACCACCGCTGATGATCCGCTTGAACTGCTACAGAAGCCCTGGACCATCAGAAAGGGATAGTCGTGGAGAACCAGTTACCCCTTCGCGATATTCATCTGCCCGAGCCCAATAGCTGGTGGCCGCCTGCTCCTGGTTGGTGGTTAATGCTGCTGTTACTTGTTGTTGTCGTGGCAATCGTCTGGTGGGCAAAAAACAGGTATCGACAACGGGCCCTGTTGCGATCGGCAATGAGGCAGCTTAAAGCGATTCAGGCGACCTATATAAATGATCAGAACAGTCAAAGCCTATTAGGCGAACTCTCTGAATTGGTACGGCGTGTGATGATTAGCCACTATCATCAAGAGGATGTCTCATCATTGGTGGGCAAGGCCTGGGTAGAGCGGCTGGATCATGAGCTGGAGAGCGACCAGTTCTCACAGGGTGTCGGTGCTGTACTTGCACAAGGACCCTATCAACAACAGGCTGAGTTTGACGAGAAACAGCTGATTGCTCTTGTGAAGCGATTGATCCGCAAAGTGCTGACGCCAGAGTGGTTTGGTGGGTGGTCGCTAGATTGGGCGCGAAATCTAAAATCTAATTTGATGCAGCGAGGGGGGCGAGTTAAATGATCGAGATCGCCTGGCCCTGGCTGCTGCTTTTTATACCGCTACCGATAGCGGTCTACTGGTTGCTGCCTCCGGTGGAGTCGACATCAGCCGCACTGCGCGTCCCCTTTCTTGAAAGATTCAGTGCCGTCGGTGGTGTGACGCAGGCGCACAGCCATCTGCTCTTTCGGGTGTTGATGTTCTCATTATGGCTGGCACTGGTGCTGGCTGTTATTCGACCACAGTGGGTGGGTGATGCGGTTGAGTTACCGGTCAGTGGCCGCGACCTGATGCTGGCGGTTGATATCTCCGGCAGTATGGAGACCGAGGATTTCCAGCTAGGCAATCGTATGATCGATCGTCTCACTGCAACCAAGTGGGTGGCCGGTGATTTTATCGAGCGTCGCGTGGGCGACCGGGTGGGGCTGATTCTATTTGGGACCAATGCCTACATGCAGACGCCTCTCACCTTTGATCGTCAAACGGTGCGGATGCTGCTGAATGAGTCGGCCATCGGTCTTGCGGGCACCGAGACCGCCATCGGTGATGCGATTGGTCTGATGGTGAAACGGCTGGAGAAGGCTCGCAAAGGGGGAGATGAGATCAATCCGGTGTTGATTCTGTTGACTGATGGCGCAAATAC
>JAPHSO010000122.1 GCA_026193675.1 Gammaproteobacteria bacterium
ATTAAAGATACTGGGGTGTGACATTGCGGGTGTCGTTGAATCTGTGGGTAACAGCGTCAAACAATTTAAGCCAGGTGATGAGGTTTTTGGTGATATCTCATCCTGTAATTTTGGCGGCTTTGCTGAGTATGTCTGTGCGGAAGAAAAGGCATTAAATCCAAAGCCGGCCAGTATGACATTTGAACAGGCCGCAGCTCTCCCTCAAGGTGGTGTTCTTGCATTGCAGGGGCTCATTCAGGGAGGGATTCAGCAGAGTGATGTTCCAACAGGACAAAAGGTGCTGATCAATGGAGCATCAGGTGGCACCGGCTCTTTTGCGGTGCAGATTGCCAAATCATTTGGTGCTGAGGTGACCGGTGTCTGCCGCACCAACAAAATGGATTTTGTCCGTTCGATTGGGGCTGATCATGTTGTTGATTTCACCCAGGAGGACTACACCAAAAAGGGTGAACGTTATGATCTGATCCTTGACCTTATGGGCTTTCATTCAATTTTTGAGAGCCGCCGTGCGCTAACTTCAAAAGGCGTTTATGTGATGGTTGGTGGTGCTTCGGGAAAGGCGGTTCAGGCACTGTTTTTTGGGCCACTCATCTCAAGGTTAACCGAAAACAAAATGGGGTTGCTGTTACTTAATCCCAACAGGGGTATGGACTCTTTGATAACGCTATTTGAGGCGGGCAGGTATGCGCCAATTATTGATCGAACATTTCCACTGAGTGAAACAGCAGAGGCGATGCGCTTTTTTGGAGAGGGGCAAAAAAGGGGTAAGGTGGTTATCTCTATCGACGCTGATAGCTAAACCTGTCGTCCTCCCATCTATCAGGCAAAAAAAAAGCTGCAAGACCTGATGGAGGTGAACAGGTCTGCAGCGAGCTTACGTAGTTACTTACATTAACTTTGCAATCCAAGTACAGACCATCTCTTTATGAAGAGGTTCCTGAGAAATTGAACAAAATGAGAATTAATTTCTTCAGGCACAAAAAAGCCGCGAGCCCTGATGGAGGAGAGTCCGGCCCGCGGCGTAATTACTCTAACCAAAGTAATCGTATTAATAGACTGGCTTTCGCTGAGTTGGTTCCAAAAATAATAAATTAATTGTGAATCCTATGAGAAGAATCGGGTAAAGCTCGCCACCTCCTCTCTGGAGGTTCGGTAGCTGTTGACCAAAGCGTCGGTATCTTCATAACCCAACGCCATTCCGGCAATAAGGATGCTATCTTCATTGTAACCTAGATGCTCTCTAACAATTGTTGGATATTCAGCCAGTGCCGCCTGGGGACAGGTGGCAAGGCCTGCATCTTGAGCCGCCAACATCACCGATTGCATAAACATGCCGTAATCGAGATAGGAGCCGGTCTCCATCACAGAATCCATAAAGAAGAATAGAATCACCGGCGCATCAAAGCCTCTGAAGTTGGCGGCCCACTGGTCGATCTGACGCTGCTTATCTTCACGTTTGATATCTAGCGTGTTGTACATCTGTAGACCGCATTCACGGCGGCGTCCCTTGAAGGGCTCTTTCCACTCTAGCGGATAATATTGGTACTCAATCTGACTCTTCTCACCATCTCGAAAGGCTTTCTCAAGCGCCTGGGTCAGTTTGTCACGGGTTTCGCCGCTAACAACGGCCACCTGCCAGGGTTGGGTGTTGGTGCCGGAAGGGGCGTGGCGGGCGGCATCGAGAATTTCTTCGATTAACTGTGGATCAACCGCCTTGTCCAGGTAGGCTCGAGTCGATTTTCGGCTCGTTAAAAGTTCTTTTAAATCCACAGTATTCACCCTGTTAGTTATCTGTTTGGACATTTGATAATTCAAATAGTGGCGACCATGATATGAATCCCCATGGATCATTACAATCGATTATTTATTAGATGAACTGTGCAATGCAGTGCCACATAGGCAGTTAAATGACGCCAATTGTCGAACGATGCAAATGGATTTTGTATAAATAAATATTCTATCGAGGAGCCATTCTGGCGCTATGTTGACACGGTGATTTGATAGGGTTACTTTTTGATTTTGTCGACAATCACCGCGCTCTCTAAGCTGTTCCATCTGTCGATCAATAGCCGATTAATGAGCCAGAGAGAGGCCAATGAACTATCAAGATGCATACCAGTCGTCGATTACAAATCCTCGGGAGTTTTGGAGTAAAGCGGCGGAGGCGATCGACTGGGATAGGCCCTGGGACACCGTTTTAGATGATTCAAATCCACCCTTTTACAGGTGGTTTAAGGGCGGAATGCTAAATACCTGCTACAACGCTATCGATCGCCATGTGGAGCAGGGACGTGGGGACCAGGCGTCACTGATCTACGATAGCCCGGTTACCGATACCAAAC
>JAPHSO010000327.1 GCA_026193675.1 Gammaproteobacteria bacterium
CATGGCGCGGTAACAGAGGTAGAATTTCAGTAGAGGAATAGCATGGTAGTCACCACTCTGTTCCAGATACTGATTAAGTAGCAGGTTGGCATGCTGAAGTTGATCATGCTCTTCGAGATCCATTACTAGAAATGCGATCTCACTGATCACATCAATAATCCGCAGGCTCGGATTAAACTCAATGCAGTCAAATAGAAGCGGCTTTTCCTCCAATAACATCACATTGTTGAGGTGAAGGTCACCGTGGCAGTCACGAATGAAACCATCAGCTTTGCGGTTTTCCAAAATGGGATGTAACTGTTGAAAATTGAACTCAACTTGCTGAGCAAGCTGTTGCAAGCGCTTGAGTAGGGCCGGCTCATCGACTCGAGCAGAGATCTGTTCAAAGTTCTCTCTGATCGGCCGTATCACCTGTTGAGGATTTCCAAAATCTGAATCTGAACCGGCAACCTCAATAGCGGCATGAAAGTGGGCCACAGCCTGAGCCAGAGAGGTGATATCACTATCATTGAGTTGATGGTCCAGAAGCCGCTGGGAAAGAAGGGTGGACTGGGGAAACTGCTTCATCTTAACCAGATATTCAATTGCCGGTTGTTGATCGATGGCCGGTTGATGAACCGAACCGCCAACAGGAATCACATCCAGATAGATGTCAGGTGCTGTTCGTCGATTGAGGCGCAACTCTTCTCGACACTGTAGCTCACGCTTTTCCAGAGTGGCATAGTCGAGAAATCCAAAATTGACCGCCTTCTTCATCTTATAGGCGTAGTTGCCGGTGAGTAGTACCCAGGAGATATGGGTCTCGATTAGCTGAAACTGCTCAATCTCGTGGTCAAAACAGTTTGGATGCTGCAGGTTTTCAAGCAGTAACCGCTGTAACTGGAGTTGGGCGTTCGTTTCAGTACTCATCGAACCAGTATAAACAGAATAGAAAAATTTACCGGAAATTGGCTAAAGCGAACCGGCTAAACTATCTTTAATATTATGGTGAGAGATATATTTCATTGGCGCTGGCTCCCCCTTTTAACGGCCGCTATTGTGCTGTTGCTGCCTGTTAGTGCATGGTTTCAGTTAAAGTCGAATGAAGATGGGAAAATCCTGGAATTTGTCGATATGCATGCCACTGTTGTGCGCGATAGTATTACCCACAACTTTGGTGAACATCTACTTGAGTTGACTCAGGTCGAAAGTTGTCCTGAAAAAGATGATGTCGGTTCAGTCGGTAGCTGGATTACAACGGCTGAATTGATTGTAGGGCATCACCCTGAGGTTAAAATGGTGGCTTGTAACAGCAGTGATAACAGGCCAAATATCGTTTCCACCGTGCTTAATAACGATGAGAAAAACGATCGTTTTGATAGTTTGTTACAACGCCAGCAGCAACACATAGAGCAGGAAAGGGTATACAGCAGTAGAGGTATCTCTGCCTGGTTCACTGAAGAGAAGCCAACGCTGCTAGTCATCACCATACCCCTGTCGCCCAAAGAGGGTGGGTTTAGCTATCTGGTTAGCTTTATTGATGTTAAACGTTTTCTACATGGTATCCATTCTATTGCGCTACCAGAGTCATTTGGGCTGAGTGTGAGTTCAAGGGGTATAGAGCTGTACAATTCTGAAGCGACTCCAGCCGGCCAGGGGCACCCATGGACGGTGACACAGAGTTGGGATGGTCCTGCAGATCTATGGTCTATCCATGTTTGGCCTGTCGGCCATGTGGTAGAAAAATTTCGATCAAACGCCATCTACCTGCCACTTTTTGTAGGGCCTCTATTGGCATCTCTATTGGGGTTTGTCATCTTTATAGCCCAAAAGAATAGACTCAATTTTGAACTGTTAAATGCATCAAACCGTAGACTTAATGCGATTTTAGATAGCTCCAATGAGGCCATTTTTACAGTCGATCCACATGGGCAGATACTTTCATGCAATGATGCTGCGCAACAGAGTTTCTGCTGTTCGGAGGATGATTTGATTGGACTCTCATCTGTCTTGCTGTTTCCAGCTAGAGAGGATTATCAAAGTTTTAATGATCGGATGATCCCTGCATTAAAGCGTGAGGGATTCTATGAAGATGAAATTGTCTTAAAACAGATAAAGGGTGAACTGTTTCCTGCCGGCATTAAGATTTCTCAGTTGAAACTGGGAGAAGAGTATCTTGGTATGTTGGTGATTATCAGGGATCTGACCAAGCACAAACGGGCCGATTATGATGTGCTGACGGAACTGCCAAATCGATCACTTTTTTATGAAAGGCTTCTGCAGGCACTGAGTCAGGCATCACGTTACTCTAATACTGTCGCGGTACTATTTTTGGATCTGGATGGTTTTAAGCCTATCAATGATACCCTGGGGCATAAAATGGGAGATGAGCTGTTAAGACAGGTTGCTGATCGCATTAGCCGCTGTGTGCGCAAGGAGGATACAGTTTCACGTATTGGTGGTGATGAGTTCACCATTTTGCTTAATACGATTTCTCAGCCAGATGATGCCGCATTAATCGCAGGCAATATTCTACAATCACTGCAAAAGGTATTCCGTATTGCAAACAGGGAGCTGGAGATCACCGCGAGTATCGGAATTTCAATATTTCCTCAGGATGGAGTTGAATCTGAGGACTTGGTAAACAAGGCGGATGAGGCGATGTATGCTGCCAAGCGAGCGGGTAAGAATAACTTCCAGTTTTTTAAATAGAACTCATTATCAAACACAGGTGTTATTAATCGATGTATAGAATCTCAACCTATATTCCAGAGACTCATCTGGAGGCGGTAAAAGAGGCGCTGTTTGCTGCGGGTGCAGGTCGTATTGGGCAGTATGATAGTTGCGCCTGGCAAGTATTAGGGACAGGACAGTTTCGTCCACTGGAGGGAAGCAGTCCCTTTATTGGTGAGGAGATGGTGATTGAAACCGTCCCTGAATATAAGGTAGAGCTGGTTTGTGACAAGCAGATTATTCGCGAGGTGATTGAGACCCTTATTTTGACCCATCCCTATGAGGAGCCTGCCTATGAGATCTATGAGTTTAAGACCCTTGAGGATTTAGGAGAATAGCGCAAGACTTAAAGCAGATTTTCTGCCGGGAGCAGTCCGATGAGACGTACCAACAATCTTTTCCAGAAGCTGCTCTTCGGTTCGTTGTTGTATTGAATCTCACGTCGCCCCTCTTTTGTCTGCCAGCGTAGAGATCCTTGTTGAAACGAAAGTCGGTAACTATTTTCTGATCTGATGCTCTGCGTAAACAGATTGAGCACCGCAGCGGCAAGTTCGGGGCTGTCGATCATCACCCCAATCTCAGTATTGAGACGACGTGAGCGTGGATCGAGATTGGCTGAACCGGTGTAGACCCATCTTTGATCGATAACCAGATATTTTGCATGCAGGCTGGTGCTTTGCAGCCCCTTGAGTAGACTGCGGGCACGATCAAAGTGACTATGGGCGGTAGATTTAAGTTCATATAGCTCAACCCCAGCATTTAACAGTGTTGGGCGGTAGCGACGATAACCGGCATGAACAGCAATCACATCGGTGGTTGAAAGTGAGTTGGTGAGAATTTTTACACTAACTTCTCTATCGGTAAGCTGTTTGAATTGGGCTACACCATCATCACCAGGAATAAAATAGGGGGAGGCGATAACCACCTCGAACTGGGCATTTTCAACGATAGGGCGAATATGTAGTCCCAGTTGATCGCTGCTGTTTTCATCTAACTGAGTGATCTTCTCCGGATGATCGTAGAACAGTTGAGCCGGGGCATGAATAAAAGGTATCTCACCCTGTTGCAGACTATGGGCAAAGGACCTGTGTTGAATCTTTCCAAAGTAGGGGCTGTTGCGAGCCCGATGCCAGCTGTCTCTAAGACGTTGCTTGATCGTTATAAGCTGTTTTCTTGCAACTCTGATAACACTTAGATCACTGATTGCGACAGCCCAGCTACTGTTCCAGTAGCACTCAAAACTTTGAGAAATATCGTTTACTAGCGGACCTTGGGTGAGTAGATCCAGATCAACAAAGTTGACGCTGTTGCGATTATCAAAATATTCATCACCGATATTGCGCCCGCCGATAATGGCAATCTGATTGTCGACGATAAATGCCTTATTGTGCATCCGTCGATCAGCCTTGCCCTGATAGATGACCAGTTCAAGGTATCGAAACCACTCACGATTGGTGAGCGGATTGAAGATCTTAATGCTGATATTGGGATGCAGGTTGAATAACTTGAGTTCACGATCGCGTCCCGAAAGGTTCAAATCATCCACCAGAATCCGCACCTTTACGCCACGGTCGGCCGCCTCCAGAATCATGTGATTGAGATAGTGACCACTGGCATCGTTGTGGATGGCGTAGTACTGAATATCGAGCGACTGTTGAGCGCCCTGAATCAGCGAGGCCCGTGCAATAAATGCATCGGCATTGTCGCTTAGTAGATGAAAGCAGGACGCTGTAAGGAGGTTGTGCATGCTGGGCATATTTCCTATCGGGGGGTGCATTGGGATATGCTCTTGATAATCCGAGGTGGCATCTTGAAAAACTCCAGTTATCCCCTATAGTTTTTCTAAGTATGGTACAAAATATAAAGCGGACTCACCATTTTTCGGAGTCTTAATCGCACTAATTGGGAGTGTAACATCATCACCTTGGCGCATAGCAGTGATAGTAAGTTTGATCATATCGCCGCATTTAATCCCAACAGCATCTCACTGCTGAACTGGAACATCTACAAGGGGCAGAGGGCCAACTGGGCCTTTGATCTGAAGCAGTTTAGTCATCGTCACGATCTGGTCACAATTCAGGAGGCCTATCTGGGTGATGAGCTTAAAGAGTTACTTAATCGCAATAATCTCCATTGGGCGATGAATACCGCCTTTCATCTGCGCCGACGTGCTTCAGGGGTGATGACGGCATCGAGTGTTAAGGCGATCTCCACCTCTGGACTGCATCAAAAGGAGCCTCTAATTCGCCTACCCAAGGCGACACTCATTAGTCACTATCCTGTTGAAGGCATGAGGGATAATCTGCTGGTGGCTAACATTCATGGGATCAACTTCTCATTGGGAACGCTGGCCTATCGGCGGCAGTTAAATGCACTCTACCAGGAGATTCGCCATCATCAGGGACCTGTCATTGTGGCGGGGGATTTTAATAGCTGGAGCAAGGCGCGCATGCAGATTGTTGACGAGCTGGTTGCCAGTCTTAAACTGGGTTCAGTCGATTGGGATGGCTTTCACCATGCCACCCGACTGTTTGGCAATACGATTGACCATGTCTTCTATCGAGGTCTGAGGCCGTTAAATCAGGAGTCGTGGCGGGTCAGCTCATCGGATCACAATCCGATTCGAATCACCTTTAAGGTGCGTTAAACACTTTAGATTAATTACCCTGTGCAGGCATCTGTTTAATATAGAGGTCACGCTGTGGAAATGGAATTTCGATATTCTCAGCGATAAAGCGTTTGTAGATGGCGCTGTTAAGGGCATCGATTGTGCGTCCTTTGAGTTCGGGATTTTCGACCCAGCAGAGCAGCTCAAAATCGAGGCTCGACTCACCAAAGGCGCGGAAGCGCACACGGTGTTCTGGCTCATCACAGACGTTGGTTTCACTGCTGCCGATCTCCATCAAAATTTCACGTACCTTGTCGATATCAGAGCCGTAGGCGACACCCACTTTAATCTCTATGCGGAACTTCTCATGGGGGCCACCCGACTCATTGATAATGCTGCTATTGCCGATCACCGCATTGGGAATGGTGATCTCCACATCACCGCGAGTGAGTAGACGGGTACTGCGAATACCGATATGGGTCACTCGGCCACGCTGTCCTGAATCGAGCACAATATAATCGCCAATCTTGTAAGGGGCATCGGCCATAATGAAGACCCCGGAGAATAGGTTGGCGAGGGTATCCTTGGCGGCGAAACCGACGGCGATACCGACGATACCAGCTGAGGCGATCCAGGCGGTCATGTCGATACCCCACGCCTCAAACAGCAGGTAGACGGTGATCGTGACCACCACAATAATCACCAGATTGTCGAACAGCGGCAGAGTTTGATTTCGGATCAGAGACTGTTCGCGATTACTGTGGCTGAGCGTGCGCAGTATGGAACGTAGCAGCTGCATGACAAATAGCGACCAGAAGAATATCAGTACGCTGCTCACCAGAGAGCTGGCAATGCCATAGGCATTGGTTGGTAGTTCCAGTAGATTGACAGCAGCGAGTGAGCCGATCAGGATCACGGTCCACAGCAACGGGCGATGCAACAGGGTGATGATACGGTTGTCGAGGGTGTTATTGGTTTTGTGGGCCAGCCTTAACAGGATCTTGGAGACCATCATCGTCACCAGATTGGCTACGGCAAGTGTCATTAGAAAGACGATGAGCGCTTTGACGTAGGGGTAGTCGCCAAAGAAACCGATGACCGGTTGCAGTTTTTCGATGAGAGAGTCCAACATGATTTTCCCGATTGGGCGCTATATCGGCGCGATGAATAATTCGAAAATCATAGCATGGCTGCTCATCAAACTAGATAGTAAATTCTCCAGACCACTGACCATGTTTGTAGTCTACGGTGAGACTTTTTGGATGCATTTTAATTGCTCCCTCGGTCTCAAAGGGCTGTTTAATCGGAAAATTGCTGGCAAATTCGACCGGATCACATGAGTTGGATTGTACGGCTCTAAAGCCGACCTGCATCTTGTCATTCACCTCAGTGGTCTCCAGATCGGAAGATTCATGAAATAGCACCCGCTTTTTAACGACACAACTAAAGTAGATCTGCATCTCGACAATGAGCGGTGCAGTCCGTAGGGCTAGCTGCTTTTCTGCTCGGCGTGTGATATTGATGGCGACCAAGTGTCCTCGAATGGTGATGCTATTTGAAAGTTTAGCCGGATTGAGCCACCGATCAAACAGCGGCAGTGGATTGTATGCTGCGCTAAAAGAGAAATAACTTTCCTGAAGGTTCATATGATTGGCTCAATATTAATTTCTGCTCACAATATTTGACTTATAGAGTCAGGAATAGTTTCGGTCAATAAAATTTTGCAAATGAGAATTGTTCTTATTGCTGCCGGTTCACATACTCTCTATAATGGATTTCCTTTTGAACAGGTCTACATTGGGCCTGTGGGCTTGAGAGATAGTTAGGTAGTGAAAGCGACAAAACAGATTCGAGTTGCACTGGTGGGAAATCCCAATACCGGCCGTACATCTCTCTTTAACCAACTGACCGGTGCTCATGGACCTACCGGCAACTATCCCCGGGTGACCGTCGGCATTGAGTCGCGCGTTGTTGAGTATCATGGTTGGGAGATTGAGTTTGTCGATCTACCCGGTATCTACTCTTTAAGTTGTCGCACCAACGAAGAGCGCCTGAGTCGCGAATATCTCTACAACAATCCTCCCGATATGATCCTCAACGTGATCGATATGGGCCATTTGGAACGTAATCTGCTACTCACCTCACAACTGATTGAGATGGGATTGCACCGTCTGTTTGTTCTCAATATGGCCGACGAGGCGGAGCACAAAGGGGTAGAGGTTGATCAGGAGACCTTCTCTAAACTATTGGGTGGCGATGTGGTGCTGACCAATGCACGTAGTGGTCGAGGTGTTGAGCAGATTCTTGAGCGAATCGCCTACTGTGCCGAGCACTGTACGGTGCTCAAACCGGTGCAGATCCATTATGACGATCATCTCGAAGAGGCGATCGTGCGCACTCAATACCATATTGTTCGACTGCACCGTGGCGAGCAGGAGATGAGTGCCGATCACTCGCGCTGGCTGGCTATCAAGCTGCTTGAGGGTGACCAGATGGTGCTGGAGCAGGAGAGTGATCACTCTGAGTTGATGGCCGAGGTCTGGAAAGAGAGCAATCTGCTGGAGCAGCAGCATGATGAGAGTGCCGAGATGCTACTCAATGCGGGGCGTTACGGTTTTGTAAATGGTCTGATCCGTGAAACGGTCGAATTGGGTTTGGGGATGGACCGTCTTGATATGACCCGTCTGCTCGATAATGTGCTGCTGCATCGAGTGTTCGGATTACCGCTGTTTCTATTTTTTATGTGGGTGATGTTCGAGAGCACCTTTACCATCGGCCAGTATCCGATGGACTGGATCGATGCCGGAGTCGGCCACATCTCCAGTTTTATGGATGGTCTGCTGCCTGAAAGTATCTTTAAGCAGCTATTGATCGATGGGATTATTGCGGGTGTCGGCGGTACCATCATCTTCCTGCCCAATGTGGTGATTCTCTTCTTCTTTATCGCCTTTATGAGTGAGAGCGGTTATCTCACACGCTCGGCGTTTCTGATCGACCGCATCATGCACAATTTTGGACTGCACGGTAAGGCCTTTATTCCGATGATTACCGGCTTTGGTTGCAATGTGCCGGCCATCATGGCGACGCGTACCATCGAGATTGCCCGTGACCGCCTGGTGGCGATGCTGGTGATACCGTTTATGAGCTGCTCGGCACGACTGCCGGTCTTTATTTTGTTTACCGGTGCATTCTTTGCAGAATCATCAGGCAAGGTGCTGTTTGCGATGTATATGATCAGCATCTCCGTCGCCTTTGTGACGGCGGTGGTGTTGAGTAAATTTATCGTCAAGGGGGCCAACACCTCCCCACTGCTGATGGAGCTTCCCCCCTATCGGGTACCCACTATGAACTCGATCATGCACCACATGGGTAATAATGCGATTGAGTTCCTGAAAAAGGTGGGTGGCATTATTCTCGTCGGTTCGATGGTGATCTGGTTTCTGGAGACCTTCCCTCAGGAGGTTGAATTGAATCAGGACTACGCGGCACAGATCGAGATCGTGGCTGCTCAACCAGAGTCGCCGACCCAACAGCAGCAGCTTACAGAGCTTAATCAGTTGGTCCGTTCAGAGACTCAGCGCCAGCGCTATCTGGGACAGTTGGGTGAATTTGTTGAGCCGGTGTTTGCCCCGTTGGGATTCAATCTGGAGAGCTCGATTGCGATTCTGACCGGTTTTGTTGCCAAAGAGGTGGTGGTGGCCACCTTTGGTGTGCTTTATGCGCGCGGCGATGATGCCTCGGGTGAAGATATTGGTCTATTGGAGTCGCTACGTTCGAGTATGACCCCGGTTTCAGCACTCGCCTTTATGGTCTTTGTCCTCTTCTATATGCCCTGTTTTGCAACTTTGGCAATGTTCTATAAAGAGAGCCGTTCGGTCGGTTGGACTCTTTTCTCGGTGGTGTTATCGCTGGCGGTAGCCTATTCGCTGGCCTTTGGTGTCACGGTAATTGGAGGTGCAATCACATGAGTGAAATGACAATTTGGGACTATATAACCATAGTTGTAGCGCTGGTTATCATCGTGGTTTATATTGCCCTGCGCATTCGAAGAACGCTGACTAGCAAGAGTTGTAGTTGTGGATTGAAACCGACCGGTTGTTCATCAGATGCTGTAGAGCGATGTAGTGAGAGCCCTGTTTCAACAATATCACCAAAAGATATTGGTACCCGTAACAGAAAAGATAGTGATTAGAGAGCCTGTATAGCTCGATAATTGCCTTCTCATAACTGCAACTAAAAAGATATTGAGCCCGAACTTGAATTGAAATTTTAATGAGTGAAATGACCCTTTCCAACCTGAAACCTAACTTATCGGCAGAGATCGTTAAGATTCAGGGCGAATCAGAGCTTAAAAATCGTCTCGCCTCACTCGGTTTTATTCGTGGTACAAAAATCGAGGTGTCGCATAGTGCAATACTGGGTGGCCCCCGTTCATATCTGGTGCGCGGTTCGCAAATTAGCCTGCGTAAAAGTGAAGCCGATCAAATAATTGTAAAGGTGGAGTAGTCTTTCGCACCCTATCTCTAGAGTTCTCCCCCATTTGAACTATGCTCAAACAGGTGAATGGGAGGGGAATATGACTAAAGTAGAGAATCTAATCGGCAGCAAAGGTGGGGATATATGGGGGGTTCAACCCGATACCAGCGTCTTTGATGCGATAAAACTGATGGACGACAAGGGGATAGGTGCTGTCGTGGTTCTGCTGGATGGTGAGCTGATCGGCATCATGTCTGAGAGAGACTATGCACGTAAAGTGGTGCTCAAAGATCGTCTCTCTAAGGAGACCCTGGTCAAGGAGATTATGACCCGTAGTGTCTACCACACCTTTCCTGAACAGAGTGTTGATGAGTGCATGGCGGTGATGACCAAACATCGCATTCGTCATCTACCGGTGATGCAGGATGGCAAGGTTGTCGGCATGATCTCTATCGGTGATGTGGTCAAGGATATTATCGCTGAGCAGCAGGATAAAATTGAACATCTGGAACACTGTATCACCTGGGCTGAGTCCTACTAACCGTTCAACAGTGCAGGCCGTAGAGATGGCCGGCCACCGTTAATGGTTATTGCTTTTTAGCAGGTTCTTTTTATAAAGATTAAAGGCATCTTTAATCTGATGCTTGAGATCATCATCATCCCATGGCTTGACCAGGAACTTGTACAACCAGCCGCTGTTGACCGCTTCAGTCACCGCACTGATATCGGCATAACCGCTCAAAATCATGCGAATGGTATCGGGATAGAGATCGCGAATCTGTTTCAGAAGTTCGGTACCGCTAATCCCAGGCATCCGCATATCACTCAAGATGACCTGGACATGGTTCTTGGCCATCAATTCAAGAGCCTCATCAGCATGGGTGGCCGTTTGAATACGATAGCCATCACGACGAAGAAGGCGCTTCAGTGAACGGAGGATGTTCTCCTCATCATCGACGATGAGTATGGTCTGCATTGATGATTCCATGCTCTCGACACTAAAGTGGATCTGTTGTCGATCCCTGAGTAGCTGTTCTGCTCCCTCATTATCGACGGGCCTGCTAAAGTAGTAACCCTGCAGCTCATCACAACCGTTTCGCTTGAGATAGTAGAGCTGCTCCTCTGTCTCAACCCCTTCGGCAATCACGCGCAGATTCATCCCTTGTGCCATCGCGATAATCGAGCGCGCCAGAATCGCATCATCGGGCTTGGTGGTGATGTTGATGACAAAGCTGCGATCGATTTTCAGTTTATCAAAGGGGAATTTGAGAAGATGGCTGAGGCTGGAGTAGCCCGTCCCAAAATCATCAATGGCGAGCATGACGCCCATCTCTTTCAATCGGGTCAACTGGGTAATCGCTCTATCCGGGGATTGCATGATGGAGCTTTCAGTAAGCTCTATCTCCAGTTGGCTCGGTGCAAGCGCACTCTCCTCAAGGATCTCTGCGACCACATCAACCAGGTTGTAATGCTCGATCTGTACCCCTGACACATTAATGGCCATCAAGCCGGGATTAAAGCCGGCATCATGCCACGCTTTGGCCTGATTGCAGGCGGTACGCAGCACCCATTCTCCAATCGGTACAATCAGACCCGTCTCCTCGGCAAGAGAGATAAATTTAATGGGGGGGACTAGACCCAGTTCGGGGTGGTTCCAGCGAATCAACGCCTCAAAACCGACAATACGGCCATCACTCATGGAGACTTGTGGTTGGTAGTGGAGCACAAGTTCATCTCGCTCAATAGCCCGCCTCAGGCCACTCTCCAGAGTGAGTCGTTCATTGGCCGCTGCACTGATATCTTCTGAGTAGAGATGGTAGTTACTTCTACCAACGCTCTTGGCGATATGTGCTGCTGAATGAGCCTGCTTCAGCAGGGATTCGGCATTGCGTCCATCCTGCGGAAAGATAGTTATACCGGCGCTCGCAGTGAGAAATATTTCACGCTCATTGAGTCGATAGGGTTCAGCAATCGAATCGAGTACTCGACGCGTAATTTTTGTGATGGGCGCTGTATCGTCCAGATTACTAAGAACAAATGCAAACTGATCGCCGGTAATCCTCGATATGTGGTATTCACCTCTTTCAGAGCCGTCCTCCAGTCTGGATGATGGGTCTGCCGGCCGGATGACTGTGACAAGTCGTTGGGCAACCTGTCGCAGTATTTGGTCAGCATCTGCATGGCCTAAGCTCTCGTTGAGCTGCTCAAACTGATTCAGATCGAGTATGACAACAGCGAGCTCTTTCTCATCAATCTCAGCCCGTTGAATCTGTCGTGTGAGTAGCTTATTAAACAGTATCCGATTTGGGAGTTCTGTTAAGGCATCGTAGTGTGAAAGATGAGACAGTTGATTTTGGGTGGATTTGATCTCGCTTAGGTCAGAAAATATTGCGATGTAATTGGTTATCTTTTTCTGATCATCTAAAACGGCAGTGATGGTGAGCCACTCGGGATAGTCAGAGCCATCTTTGCGCCGGTTCCATATCTCACCCTGCCAATGGCCATCAATCTTCAGTGCCCTCCACATCACCTCATAGAACTTTTTAGTATGACGCTCTGATTTGAGTAGACGAGGATTGTGACCTACAGCCTCCTCAAGGCTATATCCTGTAATTTCGATAAAGGCGCTATTAACGGTTTGAATTATTCCATGGGAATCGGTGACCATGATTCCCTCATTAGTACTTTCAAAAGCGATGGCCGACTGGCGCAGCTGATCCTGAGCCCTCTTAGATTCGGTGATATCTCTCAGGATATGAATGGAGTATTTAAAGTTCGACTTTTTATCGTATAGTGGATAGCTACGTGACTCATAAAATTTACCACTGTCCAGCCGTATCTCCTCGCTTTGAGAGTATTCAACTTGTTCTTGCTGTCTTTTAGTACATGTCTCTAACGGCCCATCCATTTTAGGAAAGAACTCCCAATAGGGCCTGCCGATCATCTGATCCCGTTCCACACCAGCACACGTTTCATAGGCAAGATTAACGAGAACAAGGTTTAAATCACCATCGTGAATAAACATCGGATCATGCAGGTTCTCAAATGCCTCAGCTAACTCAATTTGATCTGGGATTAGAGTCATCTGATTATCATAAATTGATTGAACAGGAAGGGAAATCGACAACCTGCCATGTTGTGAGCGAAAACAGCCTTGTCGTAAGCGGTAGAGTCATTGTATTTATTGTTCATTGTTAAAAGACATTTCCATATATAGCTACCATTTAGTCCATGAAGATACTATAAATAATAGGTTACCTCTTACTAGTCTAGTATTGAAATTGAGGATATGCACTATCTTAGTGCAATTTGAGGGTTAGGTCTCATGGATCATATTCTGGAAGATAAAGTATGTTAACTGACAAAACTAGTGAGACATTGCCGGTGGAGTGGTTCAATGAGATCTAAAAGGGTTGGAAGGGATAAGGATGGAAAAATATAAACAATGGAAAATATTAAGATTCATTACCGCTTCAACATGGATAACCGGCAGAGTGAGGAATTTGACATTCTGTTGGATGGACAAACCCTGTTATTGATCGATGAACCCTCCCCAGACTCTAAAGGCTCTACACTAGAATATCCCGACTGGACGAAGCTCAATTTTCATAAGTGCTCAAATTGTCCCCTCTCTGAAGAGACTCATCCTCATTGTCCCGCTGCTGTAAGTGTATCCAGAGTCATTGAGCGGTTCGATAACGTCTTTTCATACGATGAGCTTGATCTTGAAGTTATTCGTGGTGCTCGGCATCTATCACAACATACAACAGCACAACGGGCGATCAGTTCGCTACTGGGATTGCTGTTTGCAACCAGTGGTTGCCCGCATACCGATTTTTTAAAGCCGATGGCGCGCTTTCATCTACCATTGGCATCCGAGGAAGAGACGATATTCAGGGCTGCCGGAATGTATCTGCTGGCGCAATTTTATCTACAAAAAGATGGTAAGCATGGTGCGCTGGAATTGATTGGATTAACGACCATTTATGAGAATCTGCATCTGATCAATAAAATGATTGCAGAGCGGATCAGGAGTGTGGCCCATAGTGACTCATCGGTAAATGCCGTTGTACTGCTGGATATGTTTACCAACTTGATGCCGTTTGTCATCGAAGAGCATATGGATGAGATACGCCATCTGTTTGAGGCTTATTTGTAGTTTGTAGTGATTAATGTAATAAATAGAGTGATCTGATTTAGGAATATTAGGCTTATGGAACGTGTACTGCTTTTAGTTGATGATGAGGACAATATTGTTCGAGCACTGGTACGTCTACTTCGTCGTGAGGGGTATACGATTCTGACAGCTAATAGTGGCAAGGAGGGTTTAGCGCTTCTTGCCGAGAATGAGGTTGGTGTAATTCTTTCAGATCAACGTATGCCCGAGATGAATGGCACTGAATTTTTAAGCCGGGTGAAAGAGCTCTACCCCGATACAGTACGAATGGTTCTAAGTGGCTATACCGATCTAAATTCAGTCACTGAGGCGATTAACCAGGGTTCTATATACAAATTTCTAACTAAGCCCTGGGATGATGATCATCTTAAAGAGAATATACATCAGGCATTTCAGCATCTGGAACTGATAAAGGAAAACATTCGTCTAACCGAAGAGCTCAAAAGTGCTAATGCACTATTAGCGAATGATAATCGTGAACTTTCAAAAGATGTTGAAGAGAAGGGAGAGTCACTTGAGCTTCACTCCCGTGCCCTTGATGTTGCACAGGAGGTTTTGGAGAAGCTCCCCGTTGCTGTACTGGGTATCGGTGATGATTCAGTTATTGCTGTTGCCAACCGAAAAGCTCAGGAGATGATTGGAGTAAGTACGTTTCTACTCGGTAATGACGCCCCAGACGCTTTACCTGCTGAATTAATAGAACTGTACCAAACCGTTGATGATGAGAGTGGACTACTGATGAGTGAAGTAGAGCTTGAGGCGGGTAAACCTTTAACGGTCTACTGTAGTCGAATGGGGGATGATTCTACCAGTAGCGGTTCAATACTTGTCCTTATGGAAAAGAGAATTAGTCCGTAAGCGAATGAACAATTTTAACTAAACAGATCAGGGATAGAGAAATGGCTATAGAGCTGGCAAACCTAGAACGGAATATCGAAAAGATCCCTCCCCTCTCTGAGGCGGTTAATGAGGCTATTGCACTGTTTAGCAGCGGCCAGGTCGACTATGACCTTATTGAACAAAAGGTGAGTCAGGATCCATCACTCACAGCGCGCATTCTGAAGGTGGCTAACTCATCCTTCTATGGTTTTTCTGGGAAGATCAGCAGTATCAAGCATGCCAGTATGATCCTGGGAATGCACGCAACACGTAATATAATTATCTCCGCTGGTGTGATGGAGAACCTCCAGAAAAGTCACGCTGGTGGGGTCGATTTTGAGCTGCTGTGGCACCACAGTGCATCGACCGGCGCTATTGCCAGAATTCTGGCCAAGTCGGTTGGAATAGGAGAGGCTGAGGCTTTTACTGCGGGACTGTTGCACGATATTGGCATTATGGTTCTCGATATCTATTTCCCAGAAGATTATGAAAAGGTGCTGAACTATCAAAGGGAGAATGGGGTTGGTGTGGCTGAAGCTGAAGAGGCAGTGTTAGGTTTTAATCATTCGCAGGTTGGTGCCATTGTGGCAGCGTACTGGAAACTACCTGAGCTGATTATTAATAGCTGTGAATACCACCATAATCCTCTGGCTGATGAGGCTTCACAATATGCTCAGATCATCTTTCTGGCTAACAACATTAGCCACAATGTTCAGGATTCGAATAGGGAATCTATTGAGCTTGAGGATGAGGAGGGTGAGGTGGCTTATGCGCTTGCATTAAGCGATGGCTGGGTTGAACCGTTGTTGACAGAATTGGCTGAGATGAATGGGGCTGAAAGCCTACTGTCATAGTGATTTTGTGAAGATCTAAATATTGAGAGTGAGATCTTCAATCACTCAATAGATGAGAGCGCTAATGAGTAGTAACGATAAACAGACAGAGTGGGTTCTAGGGCTGCATGAAATTGCACAGAAGATTACACGCGAGAAGATCTCTGTCGTATTGCAGGATCTGCTCGATTTTACTGTTGAAAGATTACATGCAAACTCTGGAAGTCTCTCACTGCGACGTGATAACAAGTCGCTAAGGATCACTGCCGGTACAGGAACGGCTGCCTCATTTGTGGGTAGTGAAATTATCATTGGAAATGGGGTTATCGGTTGGGTTGCTCAAAATAAGGAGCCACTGCTGCTACGAGATTCACTGTCGAATGATAGTCGATTTAAGAATATGGTTAAGAGAGACGATGATAGTCGTCCCGCCTCCTCAATGTGCTGGCCACTTTTAACCAACAAGGAGTTGGTCGGGGTGATTAGTATCAATCGTAATCCTGACCAGGAGCCCTTTAATGAAGAGGATTTTTCTGGAGCTGGACTGATTGTCAGCCTGGTCAGTCTTATGGTCGATAATGCCCGGCTCTCTATGTCTCAAAAACGGAAAATGTTGGAGCTGTATGATGCCAATAATCTGCTGGAGGAGCAGAAAAAGCAGATAAAAAAAGAGCACTCAGAGCGTTTGGCCATTGAGCAGAAAGCTGCTGCCGAATTACGCCATGAAAAGGAGGAGCAGGTCGCTCTGAACCGGCAACTTAAAGAGGCACAAGAGCAGCTACTTCAATCGGAAAAGATGGCCTCGATCGGACAACTAGCCGCAGGAGTGGCGCATGAGATAAATAACCCTGTCGGTTACATCAACTCTAACATCACCACCCTTGAAGGCTATATTGGCAACCTTATTCAGTTGATTGATGCCTATGAGAATAAAGCTTCGACCGAAGAGATTGATAAGGTAAAAGATGAAATTGAGTTGGACTATCTCAAAGAGGACCTCGAATCACTACTTAAAGAGTCACAACAGGGGATCGTCCGGGTTAAGCAGATCGTTCAGGATCTCAAAGACTTTTCTCATGTGGATGAGTCTGAGTGGCAGTGGGCCGATATCCATAGAGGAATCGATAGCACCTTGAATGTGGTTAATAATGAGATTAAATATAAAGCTGAAGTGATCAAGGAGTATGGTGAACTACCACAGGTTGAGTGCATGATCTCTCAAATTAACCAGGTGATTCTAAATATCCTGGTTAATGCGGCCCATGCCATTGAAGAGCATGGCTCGATTATCATTCGAACAGGGACTGAGAATGAAAGTGTATGGATAGAGATAGAGGATAGTGGAGCGGGAATGAGCGAAGAGACATTGGGTAAAATATTTGATCCATTCTATACAACAAAGCCGGTAGGATCTGGTACTGGTCTGGGTCTTTCACTGTCCTATGGGATTATTCAGAAGCATAATGGAAGAATTGATGCGAAGAGTGAGTTGGGCAAGGGCACCACATTTCGTATCTGGTTACCAATTGAGCAGAATAAATAGTTAATGACAAACGAGAATCATAAGCACAAAAGTGAGCGTCATATCCTGTGGCGAATCACCCCGCTGCTGCTTCTGCCTGCGGCAGGTTTAGTTATCGTTTTGGTATTGTTTATCGACTATATCGATTTGACTAAAGATAATGAAACCTTTATGAATATTGCTGGACGTCAGCGATTGACAGCTAAACAGATGGGGATAGAGGCCCATATGGTTGGCATGGGCCATGAGGGGGATATTGAACACCTGCAGCGCAGTACTCAACATTTTGACCGTACGCTTGAGCGTATCGAATTTGGTGGTGAGACCATCTTTGGTCGAAAGATTTCAGCCCTTCCCGATTTTGCCAGAGATAATCTTATGTCGGTGAAACGGCTGTGGAGTGACTACCATGCAGCAGTGATGCAGATTGTGAACAGTCCTGATATGACGAAATCATTATCGGCCTACCAATTTGTTGAGGAGCATACTCAGGATCTTGTCGATCGCTCAGATCGTCTGGTTAATGCCTATGAGACCAGGATGGCAGAACAGCGCAGGCAGATCATTATCATCCTGGTGATTTTGAGTCTAATCGGTGTGTTCTCAGTTCTAGGGGTCATCTTTGCGGTACGTCGGTTTGTGGATGATCGACGCGAAATTGAGGGTGAGCTAGAGAAAAACAGGGAACGTTTTGCCCTGGCTGTGCGCGGTACAAGTGATGGCATTTGGGATTGGGAGCTGCAAACAGATAAATTGTACCTTTCCGATCGCTGGAAGGAGATGCTTGGATATGAACCGCATGAGATTCAGGATAACTTTATTAGTTGGCGGGACTTGATCCATCCTGATGATTTGGGGCATTTTCTGACATCGTGGTCTGATTACATGATGGGCAGTAGTGAAAATCTTCATGTTGAATATCGACTCAAGAAGAGGGATGGAGGGTATCTCTGGGTTCTCTGTCGAGGTTTGGCCTCTGCGATAGAGGGAGAACAACCAGAAAGGCTCTCAGGATCGCATTCTGATATTAGTGAGCAGATGGAATCGTTTGAGATACTGAAGGAGGAAAAGCGTCAACAGGCACGACTACTGATCAAGCTTCAGGAGGCTCAGGATAATATTCTACAGAGTGAAGAGCGACTGCGTTATAGTCAATTTTTTTCTAATGTTGGCAATATGGATTGGAATATCGAGAAAGATGAGCTCTACCTCTCTGAGCTGAGTTCAAAAATGCTCGGTTATAGACCTATAGAGCAGGTTTTAAAGATAGATGAATTGATGAGTATCATCTCTGATGCCGATCGAGATATGGTTGTTAATTCATTTTCGGAATGCCGATATAAGGGAATCGGCTATGATCTTGAATGCCGTGTTATTTTGCCAAGTGGCGAGGAGCGCTGGATCCACGGTCAAGGGGATGCGGTCAGAGATGAGAACGATAACGCCACAAACATTCTGGGTATGCTGCAGGATATTACCGAAAAGAAACGTGCAGCGCTGCGTCTGACCAATAGCGTGAAGCAGCTTAATGAGTCTAATAGTCAGCTCATTGAGGCTCAGGATAATCTGAAGAAGAGTACAGAGTGGTTACAGAGCATTCTCAATATCGCACCTGAGGCGATTATCGTTTTTGATAGTAAACAGCACATCACAGTATTTAATCGAGGGGCTGAGGCCATTTTTGGCTACAAGGTCGAAGAGGTGATTGGACAACCCCTTGAGATACTGTTGCCTGAACGTTTTCGAGATAACCACCAGCACCATGTACAGTCATTCGAAGGTGCATTTAATGAAACGCTAGAAATGAGATCGCGCAGTGAACTACAGGGGCTGCGCAAGGATGGTACCGAATTTCCTGCCGGCGCCAGTGTCTCGAAGAGCGGTCAAGGGGCAGCGTTAACCTTTACCGTCATCATCAGAGATCTGACCAAACAGAAGGAGATCGACGATATCCTGCAGAAAGAGCAGGCCGAACAGGCTGCTCTAATCATTAAACTGCGTGATGCGCAGGAGCAGCTACTACAATCTGAAAAGCTTGCATCAATTGGTCAGCTTGCAGCTGGTGTGGCTCATGAAATTAATAACCCAGTCGGTTATATCAATTCCAACTTGGGATCGTTACAAAACTATCTGAATGATCTGCTTGAAATTATTGATGTGTATCAGAGCAATGAATCTGTATTTAAAGAACATGAAGAGATCTACCGGAAGATTAATGATATCAAAGAGGAGAAGGATCTAGAGTATCTGAAGGATGATATTCAAGATCTGGTTAGCGAGTCGATGGAGGGGGTTGTTCGAGTTAAACAGATTGTGCAGGATCTGAAAGATTTCTCTCATGCAGAGGTAGCTGAGTGGCACTACGGAGATATTCATAAAGGGATCAATAGCACACTGAATGTGGCCCATAATGAACTTAAATATAAGTGTGATGTGGTCAAAGAGTTTGGAGATATTCCTGAGATTGAGTGCATCATTTCACAGCTTAATCAGGTCTTTATGAATCTTCTGGTTAATGCTGCTCACGCAATAGAAGAGCGAGGCACAATTACCGTTAGAACCGGGGTTGAAGAAGACGGTGTATGGGTTGAGGTTGAGGATACCGGTAAGGGGATGGATGAAGAGACTAAGCGACGGATCTTTGAGCCCTTCTTTACCACCAAGCCTGTAGGCTCTGGTACCGGTCTTGGGCTCTCACTGTCATACGGAATTATTCAGAAGCATAATGGTACTATCAAGGTTGATAGTGAGGTTGGCCGAGGAACCAAATTCCATCTCTGGTTACCTATTAAACATAAAGATTCGACTAACTAAGAGTTTACTGATTGAGCAAATGGTATGAGTGAGCAAGTGAGCAAAATTGAGGAATCAGATAGCCCTGAATCTGTTACAGATTCAACGCTGCTATTTGTCGATGATGAGACAAATATCCTTTCAGCACTTCGCAGACTGTTCAGACCTGCAGGATATAAGATTCTGCTGGCCAATAGTGGTCAGGAGGGGCTGAAAATCCTTGAAGAAAACAGTGTCGACCTGATTGTCTCAGATATGCGTATGCCGGAGATGGATGGCGCAACCTTCCTGGCGCATGCCTCAGAGAAATCACCTGATACTGTTCGTATATTACTAACCGGTTATGCGGATATGGAATCAACCATTGCCGCAATCAACAAGGGAAAAATTTTTAAGTACTTCAGTAAACCCTGGGATGACACTCAAATTACCCTTGGTGTGAAGCAGGCGCTTGAGCAGCGACTTTTGAAAAAAGATCGGGATAGATTGCTGGAGCTAACCAAAAAGCAGAATGCTGAGCTCCAGGATCTCAATAGTAATCTTGAAGAGAAGGTTAAGGAGCGAACTGAAGAGGTGAGGCAGACGATGGGAATGCTGGAGACAGCCCATAAGTCGCTCAAGAAAAGTTTTACATCATCAATTAAGGTTCTGTCCGATATTATTGAGATGCGTGAAAATACCGC
>JAPHSO010000103.1 GCA_026193675.1 Gammaproteobacteria bacterium
GTGCCAGCCCCTTTTCACAGGTTTCACAGAGATCGATTGCCACCCCATCGACAAGCTGCCCTTCGCCACTACAGAGAAGACATTGGGGGGGATAGATTGCCGCTAACAGCCTCTGCTGCAACCGGACTAGTCCCTTTTGCCACGGTAAACGATATAATGGCGCCACTAATACCAACTCCACATCCTGTGCCTGACTCCAAATAGTGAATCTATCATGACCCAAACCGCAACAAAAATCAGCAACTCCACCCCAATGTGGACCCTCCAAGAGGTTGAGGCGCTATTTAGTACACCGTTTAATGATCTCCTTTTCAGAGCACAACAGGTCCATCGCGAGAACTTTGATCCCAACCAGGTGCAGATGAGCACTCTGATCAACATCAAGACCGGTGGTTGTGCCGAGGACTGTAGCTACTGCTCACAGAGCGCCCACTACGACACCCCGCTCGACCGAGAGGCGCTGATTGAGGTCGACAAGGTGATCGCCGAGGCCAAAAAGGCCAAAGATTCTGGCTCAACCCGCTTCTGCATGGGTGCCGCCTGGCGCAAGCCTAAGGCCAACGACCTGCAGGTGGTGCTGGAGATGATCAAGGGGGTGAAAGAGCTCGGTATGGAGAGTTGTGTCACCCTCGGTATGCTTGAAGAGGAGCATGTCGCTCTACTCAAGGAGGCGGGACTCGACTACTACAACCACAATGTCGACACCTCACCCGAGTATTATGACAAGGTGGTCACCACCCGCACCTTCAGTGACCGAATCGCCACTATCAATCGCGTACAGGATGCCGGTATTCGAGTCTGCTCTGGCGGCATATTGGGGATGGGTGAATCACGCCGCGACCGTGGCGCAATGCTGATGGAGCTGGCTAATCTCAGTCCACAACCACAGAGCGTACCGATCAATCTGCTGGTTAAAATCCATGGCACCCCCCTTGCCGATAGCCCTGAACTCGATATCTTTGAATTTATCCGCACCATCGCTGTGGCACGAATTCTACTGCCCGCCTCTTATGTACGTCTCTCGGCGGGCCGAGAGCAGATGACCGATGAGGCACAGGCGCTCTGTTTCCTTGCCGGTGCCAACTCGATGTTTACCGGTGAAAAGCTACTCACAACCGAGAGTCAGGGCATCGATCACGATCGCGAACTCTTTAAACGCCTTGATATTCAAGCCGAATCATAACGTTCCATGCGCAATCTCTCTGCAGATCTAAACGATCTTAAACGGCAGCATCGCTACCGCAGACGCAGGGTGGTTGATCTGGCCGTTGGCACTGATATCGTGATCGATGGCAGCAGAATTAGTAATTTTAGTAGCAATGATTACCTGGGGCTTAGTCAACACCCTGAGGTTATTCGAGCAATGCAACGCGGTGTTGAGCAGTATGGCGCAGGAAGTGGCGCCGCCCATCTTATTACCGGCCACTCTAAGGCCCACCATCTACTAGAGGAGGAGCTGGCTGAACTGACCGGATACCCACGCGCCCTGCTCTTCTCTACCGGTTATATGGCCAATCTCGGCACCATCACCTCGCTCATAGGCAAGGGTGATGCGGTGTTTGAAGATCGTCTCAACCACGCTTCGCTGATCGATGGCGGTCTCATGTCCGGCGCCCGCCTGCAGCGATATCAGCATGGCGATATCGATTCCCTACGTAATAAGCTATCAAGCTCCAAAGCCCAGGAGAGGCTGGTGATTACCGATGGCGTTTTCAGTATGGATGGCGACATCGCTCCGCTGCCAGAACTTGCTAAGGTAACATCACAGAACGATGCCTGGCTGATGGTCGATGATGCCCACGGATTTGGAATTTTAGGCAAGCGGGGGGCCGGCTCAGTCGCCCACTTTATGCTACAGGATCAGGTGCCTATCTATATGGCGACCCTCGGCAAGGCGGCCGGTGTCTTTGGGGCATTCGTTGCGGGAAGTGAGGAGTTGGTAGAGACCCTGATCCAGCGCGCCCGCTCCTACATCTATACCACTGCCATACCGCCAGCCGTGGCAGAGGCGCTACGGGCCAGTCTTAAAATAATTCAAAATGACAATGAGCGACGTGAACAGCTCCATGCTCACATTAAATATTTCCGTAGTGGTGCATCCGAACTTGGGCTACAGCTACTCAATTCACCGACAGCGATTCAGCCCATTTTGGTGGGTAGCAATGAGGCGACAGTGGAGATAAGCCGCAGACTGTTTGATGCCGGATTTGCCGTTAGCGCCATCCGACCACCGACAGTACCCGAGGGTAGTGCACGTCTGCGTATCACCCTTTCGGCCAACCATAGCGAAGAGCAGATTGACAAACTTTTAGATGCACTACACCAGTGCTGCCCAACATCGGAGGGGAGCTATGCTTAATATCACCAGTATGGGCGCTGGACCCGATCTGGTTCTCCTGCATGGTTGGGGGCTCAATCAAGCGATATGGCAGGGGGTGGTTGAGCAGTTAGCGAGTCATCACACACTACACTTTGTCGACCTGCCCGGATATGGCACCAACAACGGGTGGGCCGGCCTGCAGGATCTCAACACGATCACTCAGGCGGTCATCAACTCGGTGCCCGAAGGGGCTGTCTGGCTCGGTTGGTCACTTGGAGGCATGGTCGCCCTGAACGCTGCCGCCGAAGGTGCCAACATATCAAAACTGATCATCACCGCCTCTTCACCCAAGTTTTGTCAGGGGGGAGACTGGCACGCAGGTATTGAGCCCCAAGTCCTTGAGCAGTTTGCCGATGATCTGAAGGAGAACCACAAACTCACGCTGCTACGTTTTTTGGCGCTACAGGCGCGTGGCTCAGATAAGGCGCGCGATGAGATCCGTATTCTGCGAGAGTCGGTCTTTGTACATGGGGAGCCCAGCGCCAAAACGCTCGCAGCGGGGCTAGATATTCTCCAATATGACGATCTACGGCTAACCGCACCCCACATCAACCAACCGACGCTCGTTATCTATGGCCTGAGAGATACGCTGATACCGGTCGAGGCGATCGACTGGTTTGCGCACAATCTGAGCCACTGCTCCATCAAGGAGATTATCGGTGCCGGTCACGCCCCATTCCTCTCACACCCCGAGCAATTTATTGCTGCAATCGATCGGTTTTGCGATGAGTAGTCAGGCTATGAATAAAATGGCCATCGCCAGCGCCTTTGATCAGGCTGCCCCCCACTATGATGAGGCGGCCCTGCTACAACATGAGGTGGGTAGCCGCTTTATCGAACAGCTCCCGCTATTTAAAATTGAGCCTAAGCGTGTCCTCGATCTCGGTTGTGGCACCGGCCAAATTAGCCTTGCCCTGGCCAACTACTACCCCAAGGCATCAATCACCGCCCTCGATCTCGCTGAAGGGATGGTGAAGCTGACCCGGGAGCGCATCAAACCATCAAGCTTCAATATCTGGAGCCGTCCAAAGCACCAATTCCTGGTTGGCGATGCCGAGTCCCTCCCCTTTGCCGATAACAGTTTTGATCTGATCGCCTCAAGCCTCACCTTTCAGTGGTGCCGAGATCTACCACAGCTATTTGGTGAACTGCAGCGGGTACTGACCCCAGGCGGTCTACTACTATTTACGACGCTCGGCCCCGATACCCTCAAAGAGCTCCGTGCGAGCTGGCAGGCGGTCGATAGCAGTGTTCACGTCAACAGTTTTGCCGATATGCACGATGTGGGCGATGCGATGCTCTCAGGCAGGCTCGGAGACCCGGTGGTCGACATGGAGCAGATCACCATCACCTACGAAAAGGCGATCACCCTGATGCGAGATCTCAAGGCGATCGGTGCCCACAACATGAATCCTGAGCGCAGCCGAGGGCTCACCTCCCCCAAAAAGTTAAGCGCAGTTACCGCCGCCTATGAACAGTTTCGAATGGCCGATGGGATGCTGCCGGCAACCTATGAGGTGATCTATGGCCACGCCTGGCGTGGAGAGCCACGAAAAGCTCACGCGTCAGAGCAGGATTTCGCCTTTGATATCAGTGATATCAAACCCTTCAGCGGCTGAAACGAATCATTAATTACGGATATGGCTAACGGATTCTTCATTACAGGCACCGATACAGGCATCGGTAAAAGCTGGTGTTCGGCAGCTTTGATATGGAAACTGCAACAGCAGGGATTTAACGTAGCGGGGATGAAGCCCATCGCCAGCGGCTGTGTGGAGACCGCAGAGGGGCTGAAAAATGAGGATGCGCTACTGCTACAGCAGTTCTCCTCACAGCCGATACCCTACAGTGAGATCAACCCTTACGCTTTCAAACCGGCCATTGCACCGCATATCGCCGCCGAACAGGCAGACATTTGTATCAATCTTGAGTCTATCAAGCAGAATTTTGATGTCATCTCAAGCAGATTTGATTTCACCATTGTCGAGGGTGTAGGTGGCTGGCTTGTCCCTCTAAATGACCAACAGAGCGTGGCAGATCTCGCCACCACTCTTGGTTTACCGGTGATTATGGTGGTCGGCATTCGACTCGGCTGTATCAACCACGCCCTGCTTACCGCCCAGCAGATCCAGCAGAGCGGTTGCCAACTGGTAGGCTGGATCGCCAACACCACCGATGTCGAGATGAAAGAGATACAACGCAACATTGAGACTATTGATGCAATGGTCGACGCCCCCCTGCTCGGAACCACCCCCTTTCTAAAGCAGTTTGATCAGCAACAGCTCGCTGCAGCCATCGACATCAATACGCTGATATAGAACCAGATTACCTGCTTTTTTCACAAGAACAGATCAACTCTATCAAGAGGCGTCATCACTCACGCAATCCCAGGTGAAGGGTGCCGACTCAGGGGAATGTCACCCGCGCCTGATCGCAATTGAAATTTATCGTCCACGAATGAGCTGAACCACCCCATGTCTGGTAGAATGTCGCGGTTTATTCCGCACACCTATTCGATCCATGAAACAGACGCTTCAACAACACATTACTACCGCCCTGCAACAGCTACTTGATAACGGTGAGTTTCAGTTTGAACTCCCATCTGAAGTGAGCGTTGAGCGCACCCGCGACAAATCTCACGGCGACTACGCGACCAATGTTGCACTGGTACTCAACAAGCAGGCGCAGTGCGCACCAAGAGCGCTTGCCGAAAAGATTGTGGACGCCCTTCCCGAAAGCGCTTTGATTAGTAAATGTGAGATTGCCGGCCCCGGATTTATCAATTTCACCCTAAGTGAAGATTCCAAGCTGGCGGTAATCGGTTCAGTGCTGCAGGCGGGGGAGAAGTACGGTCACAGCAATATCGGTAACGGCAAAAAGATCCAGATCGAATTTGTCTCTGCCAATCCCACCGGCCCCCTGCATGTGGGTCACGGACGTGGCGCCGCCTATGGCGCAACAGTTGCCAACTTGATGGCAGCATCAGGTTTTGATGTTCAGAGTGAGTACTACGTCAACGATGCGGGCCGGCAGATGGATATTCTTGCCACCAGTATCTGGTTGCGCTATCTCGACCTATGCGGTCTTGAGATTAAATTCCCCAGTAACGGCTACCAGGGAGATTATGTCTGGGATATTGCGGCGACACTTCACCGTGATAACCGGGACAATTTCGCCCATCCACTCGACGCGATACTGCTCGATATTCCTGCTGATGAGCCCGATGGTGGTGATAAAGAGATCCACATAGATGCCCTCATTGTGCGTGCCAAGGGGCTGCTTGGTGATCACTATCGCACCATATTTGATGCCGGTCTTAACACCATCCTCAGCGACATCCGTACCGATCTGGAGTCCTTCGGCGTTAAGTTTGACCGCTGGTATTCAGAACGCTCTCTGGTCGAGTCGGGGGCGGTAGAGATTGCCACTGAAACCCTGCAGAATGCCGGCCATGTCTATAAAAAGAGTGGTGCCCTCTGGTTCCGTTCTAGTGACTTTGGTGATGAGAAGGATCGGGTTGTCTATCGTGATAACGGCATGCACACCTACTTTGCCTCGGATATCGCCTACCATATGGAAAAATTTGAGCGCGGCTTCGAGCAGGTTGTTGATGTCTGGGGTGCAGACCACCACGGCTATGTACCCCGAGTAAAAGCGGCAATCCAGGCGCTGGGGCAAAATCCCGATCAGTTCGAGGCACTACTGGTTCAGTTTGCGATCCTCTACCGTGGTGGTGAGCGGGTACAGATGTCGACCCGCTCTGGCTCCTTTGTCACCCTGCGTGAACTGCGTGAAGAGGTGGGTACCGATGCCGCACGCTTCTTCTATGTGATGCGCAAATGTGAACAGCATATGGACTTCGATCTCGATCTGGCCAAATCACAGAGTAATGATAATCCGGTCTACTATATTCAGTATGCTCACGCTCGCGTTTGCAGTGTGCTCCAGCAGCTGAGCGACAAGGCTTTAAGCTTTGATCAGACCAACGGTCTCGATAACCTTAATCTACTGGTCGAACCTCAGGAGCAGGCACTGGTCACCACCCTCGCCAAATTCCCTGAACAGGTTCAGTCGGCAGCACTCAACCGGGAGCCCCATGCACTGGCCCATTATCTGCGTGATCTGGCCAATGAGCTCCACAGTTACTACAACGCCCACCATTTCATTGTTGATGATGGCAACCTGCGCAACGCACGACTTGCCCTCGCCATCGCAGTACGTCAGGTGATCTACAACGGCCTTGGGCTGTTGGGTGTTTCGGCACCTGAGCGTATGGACCGTGAAGCGGAGTAGTCTGAAGATAATCCATGGGTGCTAGAAACGACTACGCCAAAAAGACCACCTCCCGTGGCGCTCCCCGCAGTAGCAGTCGCCGTGGAGGCAGCAGCCAAAAGGCTGTTCCGGGATGGATATGGCTGCTGGCAGGGCTCTCTATTGGCCTGTTTATCGCCTTTTTAGTCTCTATTGCCGATCAGGAGATAGGTTCAAAGCGGGCCTCCTCTGCCCAGAAAGAGAGCTCAAAAAAGAGAAGCGGCAGGGCCGATCCCAAAAAAGAGAGTCCGGCCAAAGCAACTCGTGATGGGGTTAAGTTTGATTTCTACCACATCCTGCCAGAGATGGAGCTGGTGCTACCTGCAGATGAGGTGGAGCCCAACACCAAAAGCGCAGCCATTGCCACCCAATACATCATTCAGGTCGGCTCTTTTAAGAATGCTGCTGACGCCGAATCACGACGGGCGGAGCTGTTCCTGCTCAACTTCGAGCCATCGGTACAGACCGTTACCATTGATGGCAAGCAGAGCTGGCACCGTGTTCGCCTTGGACCATTTATTGATCGCCGCAAACTTGATCTGGCGCAACGTCAACTCCAGAACAGTGATATCGACTTTATAACCCTTAAAGAGCGCAGATAAGAGATGACTGAGAGCGAATTTAACCAGCAGATTGATGCCACCCTGTTACAGATTGAGGAGAGCCTTGATGAGTGTGAGGTCGATATCGACTACGAAAATAGTGCCGGCATTCTCACCCTTGAGTTAGAGAATGGTTCGCAGGTGATCATCAATCGTCAAATCGCCACCCAACAGTTATGGGTGGCTGCCATTGATGGCGGTTATCACTTCGATTATTCAGAAGATGCCGGCCAATGGCAGCTCGATCGCGATGGTTCTGAGCTTTACGTGGTTCTTAATCGCCTGCTCACCCAACAGAGTGGTGAGCCGGTCAAACTGGCCCCATGAGTCTACTCCCCGCGCTCGTTCTCAATCCCGAGGGGGCCGCAACAGCCTCGGTGATCTGGCTTCACGGGCTTGGAGCCGATGGTCATGATTTTGAGCCACTGGTGCCACAGCTAGAGCTTGAACAGCACCCGATACGCTTCATTTTCCCCCACGCCCCCTCTCAGGCAATCACCATTAACAACGGTATGGTGATGCCCGCCTGGTACGATGTCACCTCAATGGATCTGACTCAGGGTGAAGATGAGGCAGGCATTGATCAATCCCAACAGCTACTCATCAACTGGATTGAGCACGAGATCGAAGCGGGTATCCCACCGGATCGAATCTTTCTCGCCGGCTTCTCTCAGGGGGGGGCCATCGTTCTGCATACCGGCCTGCGCTACCCCAAAAAGCTGGGGGGCATTATTGCCCTGTCCACCTATCTACCCCTGCCTGAACGGTTTGACTCCGAGCACAGCCACACAACGAATGATCTACCGATCTTCATGGCCCATGGGAATTACGATCCGGTCATTCCAATTGGCAGTGGAGAGCGCTCCGCAATGCGGATTAAAGGTGCAGGATATGAGCTTAGCTGGCATGACTATCCGATGGAACACAGCGTCAATAACCAGGAAATTGGCGATATTGCCGCCTGGTTGTCTCATCAATTAACCGGCAACCACAAAAAATAATAGACCTACATTTGATAAGAATATTAGTATCAACTAATATGTAGTCAGCTCAAATCATATAGAGACCTCACTGTGCCACGATTCAAACACTTTAGTACCGCACTACTACTCCTGTTCACAGCCACCACCTCTCTAGCAGCCCCAAAAGGTGATCTCCTCTATGAGAAAAACTGCGGCACCTGTCATGGACTGGATGGCTCAGGCGGCGTTGGCGTCCCTCTTTCGCTACCCAGTTTTCAGGCCAGTGTCGATGATCATTTTCTTTTTCAAAATATCCGCTACGGTCGACCCGGTCGGGTGATGCCGGCATTCAGTGACCTGAGTGATGCCCAGGTCAATGCCATCGTGAGACATATCCGCTCTCTCGCACCTCATATTAAGCCGGTCGTACTGGATAACAGTAAGGTGATCAGCGGCGACATCATCAACGGAAAAAAGCTCTACAGTGAGAACTGTGGTCAGTGTCATGGTGCCAATGGTGAGGGAGGTCACGGTACCGGTGTCACCTTCTCCCGTCCCCGCGATCTACCGATTATCGCACCAGCTCTGAATAATGCCGGATTTCTCGCCGCTGCCAGTGATGAGATGATCCGCCACACCATCACCTATGGGCGTCAGGGTACGCCGATGCAGGCATTTGGTCGTAAGGGGCAGAATGAGCAGGAGATTAACGACATCGTCGCCTACATTCGCACCTTCGAAAACTCTAAACACTGGCAGCCGGTTGCCGTCGATGAGGCGACCATCACCATGGAGTCAGAGTATGGCCTTGAGGAGAGCGTTGAGAATCTGAAACGTGCGGCGGTTGGTAAAAACTTCAAGGTGATCCGGATTCAAAATCTGGAGGATGGGATGTTTCCCGAGGCGGAGCAGGACAAGCGCTCAATCATCGTCTACTTCTGCAACTTCAGTTTCGTCAATCGCGCCATCAATATCGACCCCCGTGTTGGCCTGTTTCTACCCTGCCGTATCACCTTAACTGAGCATGATGGTGTGGTCTCCCTCACCGCAATCAATCCCCGCTATATGAGCCGCTTCTACAACAACTCTGAGCTCGATGAGGCCTGTAGTGAGATGTACGATATCTATATTGAGATTATGGAGGAGGCAATCCTGTGATCGCAAACCAGCTAAAAAAGTTACTCCTCACCCTGCTGATTGTTATCACTGCGCAGGTTCAGGCGATCGAGATTGATGGTAGCAGCCAGCTTCTGATGATGCGTTCCAAACAGTCATTCCCAGAGGCGATGCTCGCGCTACAGAGCACTTTGGGTGAATATGATTACATCATCTCCCGGGTGCAGCGTATCGATATTGGTCTGACCGGTATGGGCTACAACACCGATATGTATCGTGTGCTCTTCTTCACCAAACCCAATGAATTCCGTGAGGTGATTGCTAAATATCCGGAATTAACGGCATATATGCCGCTAAAACTCACAATATTCGCCGAAAAGGATGAAACTATTATTGCGACAGTTGATCCAACAGTACTTCGATTTATTAACAGTTCGGCCGAATTTACCAGATTGACTCGACGCTGGCGTAGCGACATTGTCGCCATCATGGATGAGCTTAGAGAGCTCGAATAATCGATATTTCGCCTTCTCCCTTTTCAAGCTATAGTAGGGCCAACTTCTACTAAAAAACGGGGGGATCACTGTGGATAGAAAATCACACTGGGATAACACGTACGCAAGCAAGCCTATCGAAGAGGTGAGCTGGTTTCAGCAAGAGCCCACCATCTCTTTTGAACTCATCACCAAAGAGAATCTCTCAACAGAGGCGGCCATTATCGATGTTGGTGGTGGCGCATCGCATCTAAGCCAGCTGCTATTTGATGCCGGTTACAGGAAGCTGACGGTACTCGATATATCTGCCATCGCCCTGAACCAGGCACAGGATAGTTTTGGCGAACTCTCCAGCAAGATTGAGTGGATTGAGAGTGATATTACCGAATTCAGTCCACCTCACCCCTACTGCGTCTGGCATGACCGCGCCGTCTTCCACTTTCTGACAGAGGCCGAAGATCGCGCCAGATATGTTGAAGTCCTCAACAACTCTCTCACTGTCGGCGGCTACCTGATCATCGCAGCCTTCGCTATCGGTGGCCCAGACAAGTGCAGTGGTCTGGATATCATGCAGCACGATCTAGAAACATTGAGCCAACAGCTCGGAGAAGGTTATCGTCTGCTGGAGCAGCGTTCAGAATTGCACACCACACCAGGTGGTAACGAACAGCAGTTCAACTACTTTAGATTCATTCGCGAGCGTTAATAGCGCCCGATGCCTACCACCCTCTACTGGCACGATTATGAAACCAGCGGCATCGATCCCAAACGGGATAGAGCGCTGCAATTTGCCGGAATTCGCACCGATCATGAACTTAACATTATCGGCAAACCATTAGAGATCTACGCCAAACCTGCCGATGATCTACTCCCCCACCCAGAGGCGACGCTAGTCACCGGAATCACGCCGCAAAAAGCGCTCGCCAATGGTCTGTGTGAAGCTGATTTTATCGAAAAAATTCACCATGAACTGAGCCGACCCGGCACCTGTGGTGTCGGTTACAACACCATCCGTTTTGATGATGAATTTACCCGCTACACCCTTTACCGAAACTTTTATGATCCCTATGAGCGTGAATGGCAGGGGGGAAACTCTCGCTGGGATCTGATCGATGTGGTTCGAGCAACTCATGATCTGAGACCGGATGGGATCAACTGGCCCAAGTACGACACCGGCCGTACCAACTTCCGTCTTGAGTCGCTCACCGCTGCCAACGGCATTGGGCATGAAAATGCCCATGACGCCCTCGCCGATGTTCACGCCACCATCGCCATGGCACGCCTGATACGCGACAGACAGCCTAAACTGTTCGACTATTTCCTGGAGCTCCGCAAAAAAGAGAGGGTGCGTGAGCTGATTGATACCCATCAACACACACCGATTATCCACACCTCTGGCATGCTTTCGCGGGATGAGGGGTGTAGCTCAATCGTGGTGCCGCTGATCTGGCATCCCAATAACAAAAATAGTGTGGTGGTCTTTGACCTGCGCTCTGATCCTGCCCCTTTAATTGCGCTGAGTGTGGACGAGATCTATGACCGACTCTATACACGTAGTGAAGATCTACCTGAAGGTGTTGAGCGTATTGCACTCAAAGAGATCCATATCAACAAAGCACCCGTTATCGCACCACTCAATGTGCTCAACAGTGAATCTGCTGAGCGGCTTGCTATCAACAGCAAACAGTGCGAGCTACATCGTCAGCAGATTATCCAGTCATTAGGACTGATTAACGACAAACTACACCAGCTCTATCAGAGAAAGCCCAACTGGGAGCCGCTAACCGACCCAGATCATCGACTTTATGATGGATTTCTAAAGCCGGCCGATAAAAAGGAGTCACTTCGATTACGGCAGACAGCCCCCGAGCAGTTAAACGAACAGAGCTGGTATTTTGAGGATGAACGACTTCAGGAGCTGCTATTTCGTTACCGTGCACGTAACTGGCCTGAGCAGCTCAGTGCAGAGGAGCGTGCACGTTGGGATGAGTACCGAAGGGAGCGGTTGATTGAGGGCAGGGATGAACGGAGCCTCACTTTCGAGCAGTTCTTTGAGGCCATCACCAGGCTAAAAGAGGAGCCGAACAGCGATAGCGCTACACTCGGGGCGCTAGAGCAATATGGTCAGGAGCTATTGGCCGGTCTACAGAACTCGACGAAACAGTAGATCCCATACCCCATGGCCACGATCGAGGCCACGCTGTTCAAACTTTGTGAGGGGACGACTCTCTGGGCGGGGGATGAAACTCTCATCAGCACAGTTCTCAAAGCCCTCGGCAGAGGATAGATCCTCCAGCATCTGCACCGCATAGTGCTCCCAGTCAGTTGCCATGTGGATGGTGCCCCCCATCAGCAGCTTTGAACGTACCAACATCAACCACTCATCCGAAACGATGCGCCGTTTATGGTGACGCTTTTTATGCCATGGATCGGGAAAAAACAGCTGCACCCTGTCGATGCTCTCATCTGGAATCTGCTGTTTTAACACCTCCACCGCATCGGCACAGAGGGTTTTCAGGTTGGTGAGCCCTAACTCTTCAATACGGTGAAGCAGCCGACCCACGCCGGGTCGATGTACCTCTATGCCGACAAAATCACGTTCGGGTGCCGCCTGGGCCATCTGCACCAGTGACTCGCCATTGCCATAACCGATTTCAAGCGTAATCGGTGCATTTCGACCAAAGATCGCCTCAAAATTAAGCATGATGCCGTCATCATCAATCCCAAAACTGCTCCATAATTCATCAATCGCCCGCTGCTGAGCGGGCGTGAGCCTCCCTTCGCGACGAACAAAGGAGCGGATGCGACGCTTGGGGTGGCTGTTTTGCTCGGTGTCACTCATGGTTTAACAGCAAAGTTTTCAGAAATTTGTCTGGGAAAATATTCAAAAAGGGTCGGAGTCGCTGAATAGTGACAATATTTCAGTCATCGACTCCAACCCTTAAAAGAGAAGGAGCAGGTGGTCTAAAAAAATGTTCCGTCGATGGGTGATGAAGCTGATGCATAAAGCTTGCGTGGCATCCTTCCAGCCAAAAATGCCTCACGCCCCGCCTGCACCGCCTTCTTCATTGCCGAGGCCATCAAAACCGGATTTTGAGCTGCAGCAATCGCTGTATTCATCAAAATACCATCACAACCGAGCTCCATCGCAATCGCTGCATCAGAGGCGGTACCCACACCGGCATCCACCAGGATCGGCACATTGGCATTCTCAATAATCAGGCGAATGTTGTAGGGGTTACGAATACCGAGACCTGAACCGATTGGAGCTGCCAACGGCATCACTGCGACACAGCCCATCTCTTCAAGGCGCTTGGCGATCAGTGGGTCATCGGTGGTGTAGACCATCACCTTAAAACCATCCTTGATCAACGTTTCTGCAGCAATCAGGGTCTCGGTCACATCGGGGAAGAGGGTCTTCTCATCACCCAGAACCTCCAGTTTAACCAGGTCATGTCCATCAAGCAGTTCACGCGCCAGACGACAGGTGCGTATCGCATCATCAGCGGTATAACAGCCTGCAGTGTTGGGCAGAATGGTATATTTCTCTGGAGGAAGGGCATCCAGCAGATTGGGCTCATCGGGATTCTGGCCGATATTGGTACGACGGATCGCCACAGTGACAATCTCCGCCTCAGCCGCCTCTGTTGCCAGTCGGGTCTCCTCCAGGTCCTGGTATTTACCACTTCCGGTGAGCAGTCTTGAGCTATATTCTTTGCCGGCAATAATGAGCGGATCGGAGTTTGTAGACATGGGGATAACGTTTCCTGTTGATTAACGGTTCAAGATAAAGGGTATGTGAGTCGCCAGAGGAGCTCTCTAACCACCACCAATCGCATGCACAATTTCGACATGGTCATCGGTCTGAAACTGGTGCTCGTGAAAGGTCGAACGGGGCACAATCTCCTGGTTGACCTCCATCGCCAGACGTTTGCCAACCAGCTCGAGCTGTTCGATTAAGTTTTGTGCGGTGGCACCCTCAGAAATTTCGTAGGGTTCGCCGTTTAGCATGATATTCATATCGGATCGGTAGTGGAACGATTACGGGGCAGCTATTGTAGCCGAAGAGGCCTATTGGATAAAACCTGACTGCCTGGCCCATAGCCTCTTTGGGGGATTTGGTTCTCTGGGATGCTCAACCCTTACGCGCAAAGGCGTCATAACCGGAGACCCTGATCTTGGTCTCATCATCTTTCTCCTCAACCACCGCCTCAGGTGCAAAGGGATCCACAATCTTCTCCTTACGACGCCGCTCCTGATGACGACCATCATTGCCGCCATCATCTTCATGGATCGGACTATAAGGGTTTAGGCGACGGTCATTGTGATAAGAGCGATAGCTAAACTCGTGAATCGAGAGATATTCTCCCCCCATTTTTTTATGTTGAATCGCTTTAATCGCCTTCTTTGCCACTTTTGATGAACGAAATGAGACGACACAGAAGTTGATGGTAGAGCCATCGGTAAACAGCTTGTTACTAAATTTCAGGGATGCATCTTCAGCATAGTCACCAAGCAGAGCCTGCAGATCTTCGACAGAGGTCTTATCGGGTAGATTCCCAATAAAGACATCCATGCCTTCGTCATCACCATCGCCACCAAATAGCCACATAATTCAACATCCTTTCTTTTAGTTCTACTCTGGAATTTAGTCTAAACCATCTCAGTCAAAGCGCAAATCGCTGCCCATGCAGGTCAATATTCAGGCGCTCCCCGTTGCGACACCCTGAAGCTGCTCCTCTTCCCAAACCTTAATCCACTTGACCAACTTGTCGGCACTCATGGGTCTGGCTATGTAGTAACCCTGGGCAATATCACAACCCAGCTCATTGAGTTGATTGAGAACATGTTCACTCTCTACCCCCTCTGCCACAATCTTCATTTTCAACTCATGGCCCAACATAATGCAGGTTTTAACAATCGCCATGGCATCACCATCTCCGCTCATATCCATCACAAAACTGCGATCAATTTTCAGCTCGGTAAAGGGAATTCGATGCAGCTGTGAAAGCGATGAGTAACCGGTACCAAAATCATCAATAGAGAGATCAACCCCCTTCATGCGCAGACGTGTGAGGATATCAAGAGAGGTTTTCAGGTCTCCCATCAACTCACTCTCGGTCACCTCAAGGGTCAGCATTGATGGATCAAACTGGCTTCTCTTTAGTAGATCAGTGAGCTGTTCCGGGAAGGTCAGGCTGGTGATATTCTCGGCAGAGATATTGACCGAAACGGGGATATTTAGTCCCATCTGCTGCCATTGATACGATTGATTGACCGCCTTGTTGATCACCTGTGCAGTCAGATCTCCCATCAATCCAAACTCTTCGGCCATCGGGATTATATGGTTAGGAAAAACAAGTCCCCGCTGTGGATGCTGCCAGCGAACCAGTGCCTCTACACCAACCAGCGCTCTGGTCTGAATATTGACCTGAGGTTGATAGTGAAGCGTCAACTGGTTCTGCACCAGAGCATCACGGAACTCGCTCAACTGCAGCGGTAGATGAACCTCCCCCCTATCAACAAACTGGGGCTCCTCACTACGACCAATCTCATCAAAGATGCTCTCCAGCAGTGAGAAAGAGATGGGTTTGGTGAGCGAATTGATAATCTTCAGATTATGCGCGTGGGCCAACTTCTCTGCAGAATGGAGCACGCTGGTGTCGTAGCCACTGATGAGTAAAAGAGATGCATGTGAGCCGCGCTCTGCCAGTTGACGAATCACCTCGATGCCATCCATCTCTGGCATATTCAGATCGAGCATAATCGTGATGTTGCGCTCATCCTCTGGATAATCGACAAAGAACTTAACCGCACTGGTATAGCTCATCACCTCAAAACCAAGCATCTCAACGAATTGAGTGAGTATCTCAACAATCTGAGAATCGTCGTCTATGATGTAGACCTTTTTCACGATATACCGAGAGCCTCTTTTATCTCCACTTCCCTGTCTTCACAATAGGGTGCGATTGCCTTATCCATAGTCATTATATGATCCAACAGCCAATCTATTAGAAAATCAAGCAGTTTTGCCGAGTGCAACTCACCCCTGCCATACTCATCAACCAATTGAACCACCTGTTTCGCCAACATATCATGAACCTGCTGATGATTCTTCAGGTGAGGATAACCACACACCGCCATGATCAGCTCCTCACGTCTGAAATGGTACTTTGTATACTCTAGTAGCTCTCTGAGAATCTTAAGCATCTCACTCGGAGGAGCCTGATGAGTCACCAGGCGCTGACAGCGATTGAGCAGCTCAAACAGAACTCGATGATCATCATCAACCTCATCAATTCCGGTCAGATTATCATCTGAAAACTCAAGATAGAGCGGTCCAAACTCGGAACTGGCTCCGCCGTCTCCTTCAGGCAACGGCTGATCAAGAATATCGCGCACCCTTTTAAGTAACACCTCAAGCTCAAAAGGTTTGCTAAGCATCTTCTCACGTAGATCTGCTGTCGCAAAACTCTGATGACGCTCATCATTGAAGCCACTGGCCATCTGAATCTTAATCTCTGGGTAGCGTGACCTCACCTTCGCCGCCAGATGATAGCCATCCATCCCCGGCATCACGACATCACTCAGCAACAGATCAACATGCTCACATTCCAGAATTTTAAGCGCCTCATCCCCACTCTCAGCGGTAATAACCCGATAGCCTGCCGAGCTCAGGAACTCCTCCGTCACGGTACGCAGTCCGGCCTCATCATCAACAACCAGAATCACCTCGCCATGTCCCAAATTTATTGCACTATCACCATCCACCACTTCAGCTGTCACCTGTTTAACACTAGCTGTCTCAACATCTTCATCTTCGATATTGCGCCTATATCGGGGGAAGTAGAGTGCAAAACGTGAACCATGCTCCAAATCGGAATAGAGCCGGATGGTGCCACCTGCTCGTTGCATCATTCCGTAGACCTGACTCAACCCAAGTCCACTACCACGCTCACCCTTGGTGGTAAAAAATGGCTCAAAAATGCGCGCCTGAGTCTCTGGATCAATCCCTGTGCCGGTGTCTGTGATCGACAGCACCATATAGTCACCGGCCTTAATACCCATACTCTCTGCATAGCTGCGGTTGAGGGCGATATTTTGAGTGTTAATGGTGAGCTGTCCTCCATCGGGCATTGCATGCATCGCATTGATGCTCATATTGAGCACCGCATCGACCAGATCGCTCTGATCAATCCAGATCGGCCAGGAGTTTTCATTAAGATCAAACACCAGTTTGATCCGTGCAGTCAGGGTCTTCTCCAACATCAGCTGCTCTCCAAGCAGCAACTCATTGACATTGATCTCCTGAGGTTCGGAGGCGAGATTTCTGGAGAATGCGAGCAGCTTCTTGCTAAGTGATGCTCCTCGCTCCCCTGCACGATGAATCTGGGCAGCATAGTTTGCCAATTTGGGTTGATCCTTGAGCATCTTGGTCAGCATCGATGCATATCCAAGTACCACGCCCAGCATATTGTTATAGTCATGGGCGATACCACCTGTCAGCTTGCCAAGGGCATCCATCTTCTGACTGCGCTGCAACATCTGTTGCTGTTTACGCTTTTCAGAAATATCGATCACCAGTGACAGCACACCAATCACCTCTCCATCTTCATTAACTATCGGAGCGGCATACCACTCACAGGTGATGGCTTTACCCTCCTTGGTCACATTTTGATTGATATTGTGCTCACTGCCACTCTCCGTGAGTAGCTTTTGCCAAATCTCCGCTGAGATCTCATCTTTATTGTCAGGGAGGATAATCAGATCAAGTCCACTCTGCCCTAGAGCTTCATCTTTGCTATAACCAAATATCCTCTCCGCTGCTGGGTTCCAGTCAACCACCTTAAAGTCTGTCGACCAGTCGATAATTCCTATTGGACTCTGTTCACGCTGAAGTAGTAGACGCCGCTGCAGAGCTCTAAGCTCCGCCTCGGTCTGAATTTTAGCGCTGATCTCCTGCTGCAGCGCCTCAACACTCTCCTGCAGTCGCTCATTTCCGACTCGAAGATCCCCCATCTTGTTACGAAGATCCCAGGCAAACCGATTCAGCGCACCGGCTATCTCTCCAAAAAGGCCATCCTCATCACTGTGAATGTGATGTTCGTAGTTACCCTGCTGAAACGCTTCAATGCCTCTCTCAATACGTCGCAGGTTGGCTGTAAATCGATGCCCAATAACCAGAGTCATCCCCATTAGAGCCAAAAAAAGAAGAAGCGGTACCAACATACTTTCCAGTTGTGCACGCTCTATGGATTGATTGAGTTTTTGGGTGTCATAGCCAACCTTAACCGTTCCGATTCGCTCTCCCTCAAGCTCAACCGGGAGGGAGAGGTGATAGATACCATCGGCTATCGCCGCAATGATACTGGACTCTCTCTCTATGGGAATATCATTGAGTGGTTTTCGGCGCAGTGATGCGACTGCATTCATTCGGTGATCAAATAGGGTGATATAGCGGATATCTTCTCTCCCCCTCCAGGAAGATAGATGCTGTTCTGCACGCTCTCGATCTAGCTTGACCAATCCCTCTGTCAGAGCTGTCACCAACACCGAACTCTCTTGCTCAACTGCTCTTTCGTACTGTTGGGTGTAACTCTCTTTTAACTGATGTGCACCCCTCCAGCCAACAACCGCCATGACAATTGCCTCAATCGCAATAAACACCACGATTAAACGGTTTGATAGCCCCACATATTTCATAAAATCTCAACCAACAGAAATAACACTAAGCAAATGATGTGTAGATGTTGCACCAATGAATCATGCACCTACCCAGTAGGTTTTACAAATTACCCCTTCAAGCATTGCCACTATCTATTAAAACAGCCGCTACAGAATAGCCAACACATATAGTATGCTCGCCTACAGTGATGAAAATTATAAGAAAACTAAAGATAGGGGGAGCTTTCAAAGTGGTCGTGCTACTACTGCTTGGGGCCGTAACGCCTATACGACATCTGCAGGCCTCAGACCATCTGCCCCCCCAAACACTGAACATCATCATCCTTGAAAGCCTTACACTGGATGATTTGCAGACACGCACCTTCAGCTTTAAGAGGCATCTGCGCCAATTTGGCCTCTACAAAGAGCACAATATCGATATTCGGGTTTTTAATGCAGAGGCTGATCGTGATAGAGCACGCGAGCTACTAACGGAGGCTATCGCTGAACAGAGACCAGACCTGGTCGTCACCATCGCTACCCTCGCCTCTCAGGTCGGACGAGATATCCTTAAAGATAGCAATATTCCACAACTGTTTCTGTTTGTATCTTCACCCGTTCAGGCCGGCCTAATCACCCATATTGAGAAGCCAAGCGGTAGCAACATAACGGGGATAACCCACTCCATTGATATTGATCGGACTACCAATTTTGTAAAACATGTTGTGGCCAATCTGCCGTTCAAAAACCCGCTACGCATCGGTGTTCTGCATAGTGATTACCCCGCCTCAGTTGGCGGATTTCGTAAGCTTAAAGAGCTTGAAGCAGAGCGCAATGATGTCCGCTTCCTCCCTCTACCAATCGTATTCAGAGATATACAGAGTAGTATCGATCCCATGGTAAAGGATGCCCTGGAAATTATTGAAAAGAATCGCGATGAGATCGATATCATCTGGCTTTCTGAAGGACCGCTACCTCGAAAAGAGGAGTACGTAAGACCACTTATCGAAAAGAGCGTCGTCCCGATTGTATTCACCGCTTCACCTAAAGGTTCTGAGTGGGGAGTCTGGTGTTCAATTGAGTCGGGAGCAGATCAGGAGGGTCACCAGGCCGCATTGATGGCAAATGCAATCCTACACGGAAGCAGTGCAGGCTCTATTCCTGTCATGAGGGGGATGGAGCGTAGCCACAAGGTCAACAGTAAGGCGGCTAGCAGGTGGGGTTATGAAATTCCCCCCATGGGTTATTAAGATGCTCACTCAATTGAGACTATCTCCACCCGTCTCTATTCGCCAGAGGAAGGTGATTTAACATGTCGAAACTGACGCTACAGCAGAAATTTATCACATTTCTGATTGTGACCCTGCTGGTCGTATTGGCCCTTAACGGGCTGCTCTTCATCCAGCTCTTTGCATCACGCTCAACAGAGATCCATAAGCAAAAAATTTATCGCGCTGTTGAGGAGCTCCATGAAGAGCTCAACGCTCTGGAGCAGAAAAATCTTGGCATCACTAAAGGGATTGCCGAGCGTCAGGATTTTATCTCTTCGATTAATCTTATTAACCATTATCAGGATATCACTAACTATCAACCGCTCATCTTTGATGTAGAGAAGGAGAAGCTGGCACGTGAACTCTATCTAATTGCCCGTTCCACCGGGACTGTCATGGCCGCAATTTATGATGAGCATCAGCAGCTTGTCGCATTCTTTTCTGATGATGGCTCTGAAGTGATCAACGGTTATGCCTCTTATGAGGGCGGTCGGCGTAAAATCCTCGCCACATTAGGAACAGCAGGTGAATTCTCTCCCATTGATGAGAAGCGGCTTCCAAAACTTGTTCTATCTGAGATCTTCTATGAAGAGAACAGGATCTCCTCTCGCCTTGTCGCTGAAAAGTACCGCCTCTATTCCGCCACAACCAACTACCTGCACACCTCACATATTGATGGTAAAGAGCAGCGTATAGGCCGAGTCGTAATTGCCAAAGCGATTACGGTGAAAGATATAACCAGTGCGCTAGCCCATCTTGGTGTTGAGTTCTCCATTCTATTTTCCGGAACAAAACCATCAAATGAGCTTGAACGTCTCTATGTTGGAGAGGGAGTACCACATCAGCCCACACTAGCTGATTCACACAAACTGGAGCACAAAAATCTCCCGCTCTATCAGCGTGGTAACTACCTGTTTGGGGCGGTATCCCTGCCTATTTTTGGAGGTGATAGCAGTTACTTTGTTGTCGGACTTCAAAGGGAACAAATTGAGCAGCAGACGCTCGATTTTCGCAACTCCGCTCTAATCGTCCTGCTATTAACCGCAATATTTATTATCCCATTAGCTATTCACTTGATGAACCGGGGGCTCCTGCGCCCACTCAAGCTCCTCTCCAACGGTGTGCAAAACCTTCGTAAGGGTGAGTACATTAAAATCGAGGGATTCTATAAGAGAGATGAGCTGGGTCTGCTTGCTGAATCCTTTAACAACATGGTTAGTGATCTGAAGCGACGAGAAGATCAGCTGCGCACCCTATCTATGGCGACAGAACAGAGCCCCGTATCGATATTAATTACCAATCCCGACCACATCATTGAGTACATCAACCCTCAATTTGAGAGCACAACCGGCTTTAATACCAATGATGTAATTGGTCATAGTATCGAAATTCTATTTAAGCAGAGCGACCTGGATCAGCAGACACTAGATGCGCTCAATGCCAGTATCTCACTGGGCAACACCTGGAGCGGCGAATTTTCAAACCTTAAAAAAGGTGGCGAGCACTACTCTATACGCACCTCAATATCACCGATCAAACTTGCAGATGGTTCAACCTCTCACTATCTGTATATCGCTGAGGATACAACTGCACAGAGAAAGGGAGAGGAGATTCTGCGTAGTAGCCAGAAGATGGATGCAATTGGCCAGCTCACAGGAGGAATCGCCCATGACTTTAATAATATTTTAGGCATCATTATGGGCAACCTTGAGTTACTCAGGATTGAGCTAAAAGATCACCCCAAGGAGATGGAGCGGATCGACCGCGCTTTGAGTGGTACACGGCGCGGTGCCAAGCTGACCCAGAAACTGCTCGGCTTCTCACGCCAGGACAGGCACGGACAGGAGATCACTCATATCAACCGGTTTATTGAGGGGATGCATGAACTAATCTCCAAATCACTAACCGCGGTGATCCAGGTTGAGACCAATCTTGCTGATGATCTCTGGCCTATTGAGGTA
>JAPHSO010000246.1 GCA_026193675.1 Gammaproteobacteria bacterium
ATTTTCTTGCAACCCTAAAATGCCGGTAGCCTTGAGTTCGAATCAAGAGACAATTTAGAGAGTTCTTATATGGTTCGCTGTTTTCAGGTAAAATGGCCGGCTAAAATTTAATCCCACCTGTTTGAGTAGAAAACCATGGCTGATGTAGATATTAAAGATTCACCCTTTGACGAGAGTCCAATCGTCCCCAATCTTTTACCGGGCGATACCGAGATCTCATTTAGATGTCATAAGGATATTAAGTGCTTCAACGCCTGTTGCAGCAATATCGATATTACGCTGACGCCCTACGACATTATCCGTCTGAAGAATCGTCTGGATATGAGCTCAAGTGAGTTCCTCAACGAATATACCGTTCCCTTTGAGTTTGATAAGGACAGTATTGCCGGAGTTAAATTTAAGCCGGTAGAAAATGGAACCGCCTGTCAGTTTATGGTGGATGAGGGTTGTAGTGTCTATGAAGACCGTCCCACCTCCTGTCGCTACTATCCTGTTGGCCTGGTCTCTATGCGTAAGTCAGATGAGTACAACGATACCGCATCTTACGCGCTGGTTGAGGAGGAGCACTGCCTTGGACATCAGGAAGATCGCAAACTGACTATCGACGAGTATCGTGATGAGCAGGGTGTTGATGTCTATGATGAGATGTCGCGCGGATGGCGCCAACTGATCCTCAAGAAGAAGTCATCAGGTGCCACAATTGGTAAGCCATCACTCAAGAGTCGTCAGCTCTTCTTTATGACCATGTACGATGTTGACCGCTTCCGTACTTTCGTTGCCAGTGTCGGTTTCCAGGACAGCTTTGATGTTGATGAGGAGCGAATGGCCAAGATGCTCACAGACGATGTTGAGCTGATGCTGTTCGGTTATGATTTTATGAAGCAGGTTCTTTTCGCTGAGGAGACTATCCCGCTTAAGGAGGGAGTTAAGGCTCAGCGTGTAAAAGAGGAGAAAGAAAAAATCGAAGAGAAGCAGCGTGCGGCAGAGGCTGTTTACTCGCCAGATTTTGAGCCAACAGATATTTAATCATATTGATATTATCTTCAGTTCAATAACTAGATAAAATTTACGCCCTCTAATCTATTTTAGAGGGCGTTTTTGTTTGTGATGGAGATATCTATTTGAGTAGTCCAGACAGTTATTGTATTGAACCGATCGGGGTGGTGCACTCCTGTTATCGTGAGAAATTTGGAATCCCACGTCAGCCGGGTCTGGTTGATGCAGCCAGGGCAGTTGTCGAACTCGATCCACGTTTTGGTTCCAGAGAGTCGGTCGAGGGTCTTGAGGCCTATAGCCATATCTGGATACTCTTTGTGTTTCATGAGACAGCCGCTCAGGGCTGGAAACCTCAAGTACGTCCTCCACGGTTGGGGGGTAATAAAAAGATGGGGGTGTATGCGACGCGCTCAATGTTCCGTCCCAATCCGATTGGTCAATCTGTAGTGAAACTCGACTTCATTGAGTATGGAGAAAAGATTAAGCTACACCTGAGTGGTATAGACCTTCTTGATCAGACCCCCGTGCTCGATGTTAAGCCCTATATTCCCTATGTTGAGAGTATTCCAGATGCAACAGCAGGGAGTTTTCAGCAGGCGCCTCTTGCAACTACAAAAGTGACATTTTGCTCCGATGCACTATTACAGCTTGAGCAGTTTGATGAACTTTATCCAGAACTCAAGAGGCTAATTGAACAGATTTTGGAGCAAGATCCTCGTCCGGCTTATCATAAAGAGAATGGGCGAGAGTATGGTATTGCGCTGTACGATCTGAATATATGCTGGATCGTTAAAGGGGATGAGTTTGAGGTGCTCTCTATAGAGAGTGTCGGTGATGAGGGATCCCCTACCAGCAGGTAACTGGCAGGGGATTTAATTCTAGGTTACTCGCCGTCAGTGAAGTCACCATAGTCCTCTTTCTGCGAGCGCTCTTCACGTGGCTTACGTTCGTTACCCTCATTGACTCGAAGATCACGTCCCATGAAATCGAGCCCATTGAGCGCCTTAATTGCTTTAGCTGCTGGCTTTTCATCCATTTCGACAAAGGCAAAACCACGGGGGCGACGAGTCATACGATCGGTCATGATGCGTACGGTGTGGACATTGCCATATTTCGCAAAGAGTTCACGCAGCTGCTCTGAGTTGGCTTTAAAGGCGAGATTGCCTACAAAAATAGTCTTGCGTTGACCACTATTAGTTGAGGCAGAACTAGAGGCGGCTCCTCGTTGAAGCAGGCCAAAAATTGAAGCTAGTACAAGAGCGATAAAGCTACCAATGGCTGCACCATTGAGAAAGACTTGTTGGGCGCTTAACTTTTCCCAGCCGTAGATTGGAAAGGTGAAGTGAGCAGCAGCCCCAAGGATAGCGGAGATTATGACTGCGAAAATAATGTGATTAATTGTTGGAAGGTTCATGTTATAGGTTTTTTCCTTACAAATTTTTGAGTTGATATTTTAGAAGCGTGGCATCATTGTTGATATTTATTGTGATGCTCTAAGGTATCGAAATCGTGATGAAAAACATCAGATTCGCCGATATTCTACTATTGAATTGAACTTTAGACCATCTATATCCTGTTAGATCAATCACTTGAAGAGGTAATTTCCAGTGCAACTCAATATTTTTATCGATGGTCGCCAGCACCCAATCTTTGTTGATGATGCGCTCGTCACCGAATCGGAAGAATTTTTTTCAAAGATGGAAGAGGATGTTAGTAAGGGATGGCAGGTTGGCCGTGAATGGATTGAGCAGCCTACTGCAGAGAACTGTTGTCAGGTTGCTGCCGATAGAATGGTGACCGCATTTGAGCACGACAATCAGGCGATGTATTCGATGATGGGGGCCTACCTCCTGTCGCGCAAACCGGGTCTCGTTTCTGTCATCATCCCCCCCGATGGTGAAATTCAGGAGACAGAGTTTGTTGTTGAATAATTCAAAAAGAGATTAAGGGTGAGCAAACGACTGATAGAGTTTGTAGAGCTTGGTGGTTATCCCGATCTCTCTCCAATCTATAAAGAGCTGGGTTATGAGGTGGAGACCCCCTATACCGCACGTAAGGCGGTCTCAGCAATCAAGAAACGCAAACCGGACGTGATCGTTGGAGAGTTTAACTATCAAAGTGAATTTCGGGACCGTATCAGTAATCTGGAGTCAGTCACCGCTGCAGTGGCACATATGTCCGATGTTCGAATTATTGTGCTCTATCAGCCAGAGGAGCAGGCGATCTTTGAGACCTTCAAACAGCGCTTCCCCGCCATTGAGGCAGTTGCGCAGCCGATCGATATTGAGACCATGCGCTCAATCCTGCAGTAGGCAGGATAAAAACACTCATTAATCAATTGAGCACCCTCAACGATGTGAGGGTGCTGTAGATCTTACTCTGCCGGAGCAGCCGGAGCAGCCGGAGCAGCCGGATCTGGCTGGTAGGGGGCCACCGGATAGGCGTAATAGGGTGGTGGCAGAAATCCCGGTGCCATATTGGCTGGTGGGTAGTAGTAGGGGTTAACCGGGGCTACCCGGTTCATCGCGTTGAATGGAGGGTAGTAGTCAGGATTCCATGGATTTGGAGCAATATAGCCCGGCTGGTAGTAACCGTTCTGTTGAGGTGCGGTTATGTCAGCACTTTGTGACACTGCAGTCTCAGAAACCCCACTTTCAGAATCTGTGGCAGCATCCTGCGCGGCATCAGCTGCGTTACCTGCACTTTCTGTTTCATCTTGTATCGTGCTGGATTCAGCAGTGCCTGTTGAATCTGTATTGCTACCCTCATCGGGGGCTGAAGCTGTGGATGAGCTGCTCGTATCTGAAGCGGTACCTGCAGTGGTGGCTGTCGTGTTAGTCGCGTCACTAGCGCTCTCGCTTGAAATAGCTGGTTTGGCTTCGTCGCTTGCTGCCGAGTTGTCAGTTGTGGTTGATGGGTCGCTTTCGGCTCCAGCCGAATCGGTTGAGAGAGGAGCCACAACCGGTTGTGATGAGCTTAGAGGAACAGCGACATCATTACTGCCTTTAGAGTAGAAGTAGAGGGCAACAAGAACGGCAACGGCGACCAATGCCTTGAGCCAGAATGAGCCACCACTCTCCTTTTTTGGTTCATGGGGAGCTGCACCAATCTCTTCAGCATCGGCAACACCAAGGTCAACCAGCTTCTGACGAATCTCCTGTTGGTGCTTGAGATCATCGGGGTTCGAGCTGTCGGCGCCACTCTTTTCTGGTGCGGCCTCGGCCTTCAATTCCAGTTTAATTTCAGTGGGTTGCTCAGCCGCTTTTACTGCTGAGGTGGTGGCAGCGGTTGCAACGGCTGCTGAAGTGGCTGCGGTTGCAGCAGTACTCTTCTCAGGGGCAGCCTTTTTCTTAACGGCCGCTTTCTTTTTGGGAGCGGCCTTTTTCTTAACAGCTACTTTCTTTTTGGCGGCAGCCTTTTTCTGCACTGCAGCCTTCTTTTTAGGAGCGGCTTTTTTCTTAACGGCAGCTTTTTTCTTAGGAGCTGCTCTCTTTTTTACAGCTGTCTTTTTCTTAGGAGCAGATTTTTTGGCAGGGGCCGCTTCACTACTACTGGAGGCGTTGACTGCAGCTTGCATCTCAGCAGTCATTGGTTCGGTATGAGCACTTTTGTCTTTTTCAGCCATCGTCTGTTCCTTAAGCTAGCGTTGCAGTTGTTATTGTCGAAGTGAGTCGACCATTCCCGGTTCCATATCGATACCGGCAGGCCAGTTGGGATTGAGAGAGATACCGTGGCCGCTGCCAATTCTCTCTAAAATCCATGTCATTTCAGCCAGCAGTCCACCACCATAGCCGGGATAGTCACGCACAAACTCTTTGGCACGCTCAGGGCTGGTAAACAGGATGATGATCTCTGTTCCGCTTTCATCGGTTAGTGAGAGCGGCGTGGCGGCCTGACTATTCTGGATACCGCCCATGTTCTCTTTTTCAAGGATGGGCATAAAGAGCTCGGCCTGTAGTAGCTCCTGCATAAACTGTTCACCATCCATCTCTCCAGACTGAGCGGCTAGCAGTTTTTCTTCAATTGGGTTTTGTGGATCAAAGTGGTCAAACATCAGAATTAGAATTCGCTATAGGTATTTTAGTATTTAGTAATATTTAACGATCGATATTGAGCGAAAAGTATTTACAGGTCAAGTTACCTCCCTGGGACGGTGAGATCCAGTTTCAGGGAAAAATCACCACTTTCTTGAATGGTCATAAGGAAGATATAAGTATATGTAGATATTCTCTTTTCAGGTACAATGGCCGGCTATTTTTCAAGTGCCCAGTACTATTTTGAGTTGGGCAACCACCGAGACCCCATATTGTGAATGAGAATCTGCGTAATATCGCCATCATCGCCCACGTTGACCATGGTAAAACCACCCTGGTTGATGAGCTGCTGAAACAGTCCGATACTCTTGATGATCGCGCCCAGCTCGAAGAGCGTGCGATGGATTCGAACGAGATCGAGAAAGAGCGTGGCATTACTATTCTGGCCAAGAATACGGCGATTAAGTGGGGCGACTACCGTATCAACATTGTTGACACACCGGGACACGCCGATTTCGGTGGTGAGGTTGAGCGGGTACTCTCAATGGTGGATTCGGTTTTGCTGCTGGTTGATGCGCAGGAAGGCCCAATGCCTCAGACCCGTTTTGTAACCGAGAAGGCGCTGGCACGTGGCCTGCACCCTATTGTGGTTATCAACAAAATCGACAAGCCTGGTTCACGTCCTGATTGGGTGCTTGATCAGACCTTCGAGCTTTTCGATCACCTTGGCGCTACCGATGAGCAGCTCGATTTCCCTGTGATGTATGCCTCGGGTATCAATGGCTTTGCCTCTGAGGATCAAGATGCAACCAGTGGCGACATGATTCCACTGCTGCAAACTATCGTTGATCGTGTTCATGCTCCACAGGTTGAAATTGAAGATCCACTTCAGATTCAGGTGAGTCAGCTCGACTACAACAGCTACGTGGGTGTTATCGGTATCGGCCGTATTGCCCGTGGCTCTGTTAAAACCAACACCAAGGTCACCATCGTCGATACTGACGGCAAGCGTCGTAATGGACGTATTATGCAGGTGCTCGGCTTTATGGGACTGGAGCGTGTTGAGGTTGATGAGGCGCATGCTGGTGACATCATCTGCTTTACCGGTATTGAAGATCTTCGTATCTCAGATACGCTTTGTGATCCAGATGCCGTTGAGGCGCTTGCGCCACTCTCAGTTGATGAGCCGACTGTAAGTATGACCTTCCAGGTCAACAACTCACCTTTCTGTGGTAAAGATGGCAAGTTTGTCACCTCACGTCAGATTAGAGAGCGTCTTGATCGTGAACTTCTCCACAATGTGGCACTACGCGTTGAGGAGGGGGAAGACCCTGATAAATTCCGTGTATCTGGTCGAGGAGAGTTGCACCTCGCGATCCTCATCGAAAATATGCGCCGTGAAGGTTTCGAAATGGGCGTTTCGCGTCCTGAAGTTATTATCCACACCCTGGAGGATGGCTCGAAAGAAGAGCCCTATGAGCAGGTGACTGTTGATGTTGAAGAGGAGCATCAGGGTGGGGTCATGGAAAAGCTCGGTCAACGAGGTGGCGATCTCAAGGATATGGCGCCAGATGGTAAGGGTCGTGTACGTCTCGACTACATCCTGCCTAGCCGAGGTCTCATCGGTTTTAGAACAGAATTCCTCACTGCAACGCGTGGTTCAGGATTGATTTATAGCGTTTTTGATCACTACGGTCCGATGAAAAAGGGTGAGTACGGCATCCGGATGAACGGCGTAATGATTGCTAACGCTACAGGTAAGGCGTTGACTAACTCTATCTTCAATCTTCAGGAGCGTGGCCGCATGTTTATCGGTCATGGTGCCGAGGTTTATGAGGGGATGATTATCGGTCTGCATTCACGTAGCAACGATCTGGTGGTCAATGCGCTTAAGGGCAAGCAGCTGACCAATGTTCGTGCCTCAGGTACTGATGAGGCTCAGGTGCTTACACCACCTGTGATCCATACGCTGGAGCAGGCGCTGGAATTTATCGATGATGATGAGCTGGTTGAGGTGACTCCTAACCATATTCGCCTGCGTAAGAAGTTGCTGGGTGAGAATGATCGTAAGCGCGCCTCGCGCAGTTAGCCTGTTTCAGGGGGCCGGACGCAACGTCTGGCTCTAGGGGTTTATACCAATATCCTGAGTGGAATACTCGGGATTGATTTTCCTTTCAGTAATGGTTTAATGAGACTGAGTCTC